>CAUZTK010000001.1:0-47844 GCA_963582395.1 Planctomycetota bacterium
GCCCAGGTCCAGGTGAACGTGCCCGGAGAATGGGGGTAGATTCGGTCGCGAAAGTCACTCATCGCCAGCGTCAACGATTCTTCGACCGTCGATTTTTTGTTGAACCGATACCAGTTTACTCATCCCATTCCACCCACCACACACATTTTATCAAAATCAATTGGGTTTACATGTGTTTGTACAGTATTTTTTGCGACGAAAAATAAGGACTTACGTCAATTTTTGGGCTCTGAAAATCGATTTTGCAAAACTTCCGTTAATGACTTCAACGGTCAGCGTTTCCTTCATCTTTATCTTGGGCTGCGCCTGAATCAACATCACGGTCCGAATGTACTCGCCCGTCTCCCGTTCTTCTTCCTTTGCCAAATCTTCAAGACGTTGACGCTGCGCCAGCGCGTCGGCCACAACTTCGTTCCAGTCGGTCCGCGTTTCCAGCTTGATCGGCAGCTTGATCATATCTTCAGATTTGAGTTCCGCCGCCGAGACGTGATGCAGGATATTACTGGCGAACTGCTGTTTCTCCGGCTTGTGTTCGGTCGCCGAGGTCGCGGTGAACTCGATGATACACGACGGCTGGAACCGGGCCAGCGTGTCGAACGACAACGGCGTGCGCGCGTTGTGGGCTTCATCCATGATAACCACGAGCCGACGCATCCGCAGGACATTTGCCAGCGAAAACGGGATCACGCCGTCGTCGTCCCGCTCCAACATCGCTTCGAGTTCCGCAGGCAGTCCGCTAAAATGATGTTGCAGCGAACCCGACGACTCGTAGACCTTACGGCCTTCCGTTTCTTCAACCCGAAATGCTTGCAGTGTCGAAACGACAATGCACGTTTCGCCGTCGAGCGTTCCCCGCTGGACGTACAGCGCTTCGGTCAGGTCCATCACACTGACTCGACCACCGAACGCCGCATCGACCGCTTGCCGGTAGGGATGCTTCCGATTCCGCAACGCTGCCAACGTCTGATCCCGGATGGTGTTCGTCGGGACCAGCCAGAGACAAACAGCCTGTTCGGTTTGCAGAAGTTCTTTAGCGGCCATGCCCAGCGCGTGGCAGGCCATCAACGTCTTGCCGCCGCCGGTCGGAACCCGCAGGCAAACGTAGGGGAGTTCAGGCAATGCAGGGACGCTTCGATAAGGTCGTTCCAACTGGTGCAGAAACGCCATCTTCGCCCCTTGTAACGCCATCCGCAGATAGGCTTCCAGCGCTTCAAGGCTTCGCTGTTGATATTCGCGGAGTACAAGCATGGTCATGCCTTACTCCCCTCCCTTTTTAGGGAGGGGTTGGGGGATGGTCTCTCCGTCTTCCGACCATCCTGCGTTTCGCGCAATGTCCTCCACAACCGCATCCACATCTTGCAGAACATCATCGTTCGAGTAACGAATCACGCGCAGCCCTTCTCGTTCCAGAAACTTCGTTCGTTGTTGATCGTAGGCCGCGCGGCCGTCGTGACTTCGCCTATCCAACTCGATCACAAGTCGTACTTCGGCGCAGTAGAAATCCACGAAGTACGGGCCCAATACCTGCTGACGTCGAAATTTCAATCCCCCCAGCCGCTTGCCGCGCAGTCGGCTCCACAACAGGCGTTCTGGGAACGTCGAGTCGGTGCGGAGTTCTCTTACACGCACGGATTTTTGCGGTGGGATTCGGTGGCATTTTTCACGCATGACGTTTTGACCCTCCCCTAACCCCTCCCTGAAAGGGATGGGGATTTCTTCAACTCACTTTGATCTCATACGGAACCTGCTTGAATACGATGCCTTCGCGTTTCAGTCGTGCTGCGCCCAATCGACAGCCTTCGCCGTAGATGACGCGACTTTCTTGTCCCCCATCCCTTTTAGGGAGGGGCCGGGGGAGGTTGTCTCGCAAATCAACTCCAGAACTCGCCCCGTCAGGACGTTCCCGCCATTGGGTCGCTTGTCGCCCAAGATGCCGTTGAACAGCAGGTAGTACGCCGTGCCGTCGCATTCGCCAATGAAAGGCGTCTTGCCAGTCGCCCGCTTCGGAATCGGCTCGCCGGTTTCGGTGAAGAACACATGAGCAGCCAAGTCGGAGAATTTCACATCCGGGCGGATCATCCCGGATTCGTCGAACAGCAATTCACCCAGCTTACAGTAACGGAATCCGCCACCCATGCCTTCGACTTTGACAGTCTGGTCCCCCTTCCGATGCGCATATCCGTTGACGGTGCGTTCTAATCGCTGGGACGCGACGTTCCGGCAGACTTCTGGTTCGATTTCAACTGCGATGAATTGTCGCTGTCCGCTATGCAGCCAGTGGTCACATGGTCTATCGGCTCAGTTCCTCGCGCAGCCGGTGGGCAAGAGTCAGGGACGACAGCTCATCCAAACAGAACGGGTTGACCAGCAGTTGACCGTCAGCCAGGCGTCCGTGCCCGACGTACACCGGTGGCGTGCCGTCGCGCAGGCTGCGGCAGACGTCGAACGCCGAGCGGCCGACGTCTGTTTCATCAATTGCGATCTCCAGCAGCGGCGGGCTCTGGCCGTCTCCCTTGTCGATGACCCGGCATTCGACCGGCGAGGCTTGCAGCTCTGCCGAAATCGTTTCCAGATAGCCGCGAAACGTGTCGAGATCCGCGTCGTAAGATCCGGAAGCAAACAGATCGAGGGCGGTCAGCAGTGCCACAATTTCTTCCTTCGAGACTTTGAGCGTCCGGCCAAGTCCGTGCCGTGGAATGCCGTTCAGTTTTGATTTGTCGATCAGTTCGGAGGGCGGGTCCCAAAGTTGCAGATGATCGTCCATGTCGAGCATCTGGACGGCGGCCGATGCGATCAGGTCACGGCGGCCGCATAAAATGCCGGTTGACTGCGGCCCCCGAATCGATTTTCCGCCGCTGAACGCGACTAAATCGGCTCCTTGAGCGGCAATCGACGAGAGGTTGTTGCGCGGCGGCAGTTCGCCGGCGGCATCGACGAGCACCGGAAAATTGTGTCGGCGAGCGCGTTCGACTAACTCTGGCAGCGGCGGCTGCGACGTCGGTGCGTAGCCGTAAAACAGACCGACCGTGTTCGGACCGAACGCAGCTTCGTATTCCCACGCTTCCGTCCGCCGCACGCCGGCATTGGAAACGATTTCGTTGAAGCCGACCTCCACCAGCCGGGCTCCCGACGCGCGAACCGCGTGATCGTAGCCGCTGCGCTGCTCGCGAGCCACCACGAACTCGCAGGGAAAGTCGTCGCAGTGCGGCAGCCGCTCCATTTTTCCCAGGTCGTACCGGCAGATGATTGCCGCGGCGCCGAGAGTTAACGCGGCGGCCGAACCGGCGGTGACCAGTCCCGCTTCGGTCCCGGTCACGGCGGCGATCCGCCGCGACGCGGCTGCTTGAAGCTGTTCCAGCGGAACAGTCGCCGCGGCCGCCTCTCGAAACGCATTGAGCACGGCCGCAGGCATCGGCGCGCCCCCCAAACGCGTGACACTTCCCGACGCATTGATGATCGGTTGAAGCCCCAGACCCTCGTAAATACTCATTGGCTACTCCGTGTGCTCCGTGATTTCGTCTCAGTGAGACTGTCGCTTATCTTGGTTGATATGGACAGTTTCAGATCGACCCAGTCGGATTCGATGATAGCGTGCAGTCGACCATCGCAACACCTAGAATGAAGCCGCAAACCCGTCCTCGGCTGCTTGTCACAACCAAGAGAGACTGCCTTGTTCGACATCATCATTCGCGGCGGCACAATCATCGACGGTACCAAAGCGGCCCGTTTCCGCGGCGACTTGGGAATTCAGGGAGACCGGATCACGCAGATCGGCGATCTCAGCCAAACCGAAACGCGGGTGAGCATCGACGCCGTCGGGAAAATTGTCGCACCCGGTTTCGTCGACGTCCATAATCACTCTGACGGCTGGATGCTCAAGAGGCCGCACCTGCTGTCGAAAACCATACAGGGCTTCACCACCGAAGTGCTGATGCTCGACGGGATTTCGTACGCTCCGGTGAACGAGCAGACCGCCCGCCAATGGCTGTTCTACCTGCGGCCCCTCGACGGGCTGCAAATGGATGAATATCGCGGCTGGCAGAGCATCGCCGAGTTCATGGACTGTATCGACGGCAACAACGTTCAGAATGCAATAGCCCACGTTCCGTATGCCAACGTTCGCAGCCTGGTGTGCGGTTTCGGACGCGGATCGGTCGATGACTTTCAGATGGGGCAAATTAAGGCGGAAATCAGCAAAGGCATGCAGGAAGGTGCCGTCGGAATTTCGACCGGGTTGGATTACATCGCGCAGTGCTTCTCGACGACCGACGAACTCGTCGAGGCCGCTTCGGCAATGGCCGAATACAACGGACTGTACGTCACACACGTCCGTTACAAGTCCGGGCGGATCAGGGCAATCCAAGAGGCGGTCGACATCGGCCGCCGCGCCGGCGTGCGGGTACACATCTCTCATTTGCAGGAGGAAGGCCAACGTGCCGTCGACGAACTTCTTAACTACATCGACAACGTAGCGCGGCAGCAGGTCGATTTGTCTTTCGACGTCTATCCGTATCGGCCCGGCTCCACCATGCTAAGTTATCTACTGCCGTACGAGGTCTGGGATGACGGTCCGCTCGCGGCGCTCAGTAAGCTCCACGACACGGGAATCAGAACAAGGTTTCGCGAGAGTTTGAAGGCTTATCCATGCGATCTCGACAAGATGACGATTGCCTGGGTCGCCAGCAAAGACAACAGCCGTCATCAGGGAAAGCTGTTGAGCCAGTATGTCGCAGAAACGGGCGTTCCCGCCGAAGAGGCGCTTTTGGACCTGCTCATTGAAGAGCGGCTGGCGGTGCTGCTGGTCTTCGACAAAGGGGACGACAAATTCGTTCAGCCGTTCTTGCAGCACGACCTGTACATGCTGGGAACCGACGGCATCTTTTTCGATGACGCCGCCGTACATCCGCGACAGTTCGGTTCGTCGGGGCGGCTGCTAGGACGCTGCGTCCGCGATTGGAAGCTATTTTCGCTGGAAGAGGCGGTCTATAAACTGAGCGGCTACGCGGCCGATCGATTC
Organism: Planctomycetota bacterium; assembly: GCA_963582395.1. Classification (GTDB taxonomy): domain Bacteria; phylum Planctomycetota; class Planctomycetia; order Planctomycetales; family Planctomycetaceae; genus CAUZTK01. The sequence continues at coordinate 5,018 of CAUZTK010000001.1, forward strand.
GGCCTCGAAAATCGCAGCATTCTGCGGGAAGGCAATTTTGCCGACCTGGTGATCTTTGATCCCGAGACGATCATCGACCCTGCCACGCTCCAGAACCCGCAACAGCACACGGTCGGCATCGAACACGTTTTGGTGAACGGCGTGCCGATCATCCGCGACGGGACCGCCATCGAATCGACCGAACAGCGTCTGCCGGGCAGGTCCCTGAAACACCAACGGGGAGAACCATGAGGTCACACCGGCCGGGGTCGCGCACGTGGGGAAACTCTTATTTCCGCTCCAGCATGACGACCGATGTATCGTCGTGGCGGCCTGAGCCAACCGTGTAGGCGCTCGAGTCCTCAAACAACTTCCGCATCGCGTCCGGTAGCGGTTCGTTCTGCGAAGCTTGCAGCGTTGCGGCGATCCCCGCGAATCCATACTGCTCGTGCGAGTGGTCGGTTTCGGGGAACGCTTCTTCCAAGCCGTCGGTATAAATCAGCAGCCGGCTATTGGGTGGAAGAGTCGCCGTGCAGTTTTGGTATTTGGCGTCGGGTGTGATGGCCAGCGGCAGACTACCTTCGTCAATCGCGACCAGCCGATCGACGCTGTTCGAGTTCAGGTTGTGCAGAATGGGAGAGGGATGCCCGGCCGACGTCCACTGCAACTTGTGCGTATCAGTGCGCAAGACGGCGTACAGCAGGGTGATGAAGCCACCTTCTTCATTGACGATGCGCTGCTCGCACAGCCGGCGGTTAACATCGGCTACAAACAAGGCGGTGTTTCGATACGCGTTACCGCGGATCATGCGGATCAGGGTGTGCATTGTCATGATCGACATGCAGGCTTTCATGCCGTGTCCCGACGCGTCGCCGACCAACAGCACCATCCTCTTGTTGTCGAGCATAAAGACGTCGTAATAATCGCCGCCGGCCAGCGTCACCGGATGCCCCCCCAGGACGCGAATCTGAGACGATTCGTAGTGGCCGCAGATCTTGTAACCGCTGGGGCTGTCCAAATCCCGTGGGATGATTGACTCTTGCAGCTTGCGGACCGATTCGATCTCCTCGCGCAGTTTTACAGCGATCAATTGTTCACGTTCGGCCCGGACCGAATTGACCGCGCTTTCCAGCGTCGCCCTCAGCAGAAACAGAAAGTCACCAGCGGCGTCGCGAATGACATAAGAGCGCAGACCATTGGTCATAAACTGCGCAATGCGGAAGATTTCATCGGTTCGGCAGGCACCGACAATCGGACAGCCGGGCAGCAAACGCCGAATCTTCTGGAAGACGTCAAACGCCGTCTCCGAATCAGGCGAGCCGGTTGTGACCAGAACGGCATCCCATTCTCGGCCCGATTGGGCTTGATTCAGCAGTGCCTCCTTCCCGATGGCCGTCACCGCCTCGTTGCCGTCCACGTTCAGATACAGCAAAAACAACTCGGCCTCGGCCTCATCGTCCCATCCGATCAGAAATCGCATACAGAATCCTTTTTCACGGCCCGCAGATTTTTGAAATCTCGATTATGTCTTTCCACACCATTATGGATCATCGAGTGAATGTTCGCCACGTTGCCGTAAAATTGCCGGGCGACTGGTTCCGCCGGGCAATTGGTTCGCAAGTTCTACTCGGCCGCTCGGCCAGGAATTCTTGTTGACGGTGGCACGACCTGGCCAGAGCCGAAACAATATGCCCAAGGCATTTTGCTCTGTCCGGCCCAAATCAGAAAATCACAGCGAAGAACACGTTTCGGCCGACATTTCAAAATGGCCTTGCCATAGTCGGTAACCCGGTTGGTCGTCTGGCCGGGATATTTCGGACAATCACGCTCAAAGTAGAGACAAGAAAGAAAGGCCGCTTTGATGAGCAACGCAATCAGTTGGAGTCGGACGCGTCCACCGGTGGCCGGCTTGAATGGGGCGGTCGCCTCGGCACATCCGCTGGCCAGTCAGGCGGGACTCGACATTCTGCGAGCCGGCGGAAACGCGATCGACGCCGTTGTGGCCACGGCGGTGACTCTGGGAGTTGTCGAGCCGTACATGAGTGGCCTGGGCGGCGTGGGATTCTTGCTGATGCACCGGGCCGGCGGAGAAACGAAAACGCTGAACTTCAGCGGGAATACGCCAGCCGCCGCCACCCCCGAACAATTCACGCCCGAACAACAGGATTGCGGGCCGCGGGCCTGTCTGATTCCTGGTAACGTGGCCGGCTGGCTGGAAGCGCTCCGGGCGGAAGGGACGAAACCGATCGCCGAGATCTTTGCGGCGGCCATCCGCCACGCCGAGCAGGGATTTCCGCTGCATCCGTTCAATGTGAGAATGATCGAGGTAGCATTGCCACGGCTGAATCAGACCGGAAAGGAGATTTTTGGCGCTGTGACGCTCCGGCTGGGCGCGGTGCTCAAGCAACCCGACCTGGCGGTGACTTTGCGCAGCATCGTCGACGGAGGCAGCGACTTCTTTTACCGCGGGGAGCTGGCAACCCGCATCGGCGAACATATCCAGTCTCAGGAAGGGTTTCTCAGCAGCGACGACCTGGCCGGATACGCGCCCGACTGGGAAACACCGATCGGTGTCGATTACCGTGGACTGGACGTCAAAACTTGTCCGCCGAACAACGAAGGGTTTCAGATCCTGCAGACCTTGAAGCTGCTCGAAGATTTTGATCTCCCTGCGGCGGGGCACAACTCGGCCGAGTACATTCAACTGCTCAGCGAAGCGATGAAGCTCGCCGTCGCCGATCGGATCGAATGGTGTGGTGATCCGAAGTTTCACCCCGTCCCGTTAGATCGGCTGCTGAGTGACTCGTATCTCGCCGAGCGCCGTAAGCTAATCGACAGGGACCGCGCTTCCCGAAGCGAAGGGGAACGGTGGCGGGGCCCGCGCGAATCCGACATGATCGCTCCCGGCCGAGTCGACGGCCTGACGACGCACATGGCGGCTATCGATGCCGACGGGAACGTCGCCAGCATCACCCAATCGTTGGGAAACGGTTTTGGTTCCGGGGTCGTGGTGCCGGGAACCGGAGTGACGCTGAACAACTTTGTCTGGTGGACGGAGATCGATCCGGCCTGTCGGACGCCGAACCTGTTACAGCCCGGCAAACGCTGGTCGAGCTGTATGGCGCCGGTGCAGGTGTTTCGAGACGGCCAGTTTTGGTTTTCGATCGCCACACCCGGCAGCGAAGGGATTCTGCAAACAACGGTGCAAATGCTGTTGAACATTGTCGAGTTCGGGGCCGATCCGCAACTGGCCATCGAAGCGCCGCGGTTCCGCTTGCTCGAAGAAACCCGTATGGAAATTGAGAATCGGGTTGACCCCGCCGTCCGCGACGAGCTAACGGCCCACGGACACGCGTTGGAACTCGTCGGTGATTTCTCGAATCATGTCGGGGGCGGGCAGTCGGTGATGCTCGATTCCGACTCCGCTGCCCGGCTGGCCGGCGCCGATCCGCGCCGCGACGGTTACGCCTTGGCCTATTGACTCGAACCGCAACACCTAGCTTCCGATGAAAGGAGCATGTTGACGATGGCGAAACTACAGAATCATGTGGCATTGGTGACCGGGGCCGGTCGAGGAATCGGACGAGCAATTTCGCTCTCCTTCGGCCGCGAAGGAGCGAAAGTCGCCGTCACGGCCCGCACGACGGCCGAACTCGAGGACGTTGTCGCGGCGATCAACGATGCCGGCGGAGAAGCCGTTGCGCTGACGGTCGACCTGGCCGACCGCAGCGTCCCCGCTCGGTTGGTGACGCAGGTTCGGGAACGGTTTGGCCCGGTCGACATTCTGGTCAACAACGCCGGTTTGGGCAGCAGTGCGAACCCGAAACCGGTCGTCGATTTCGACGATGACTTCTGGGACCTCTCACTGCAAATCAACCTGACCGCTCCATACCTGTTGTGCAAAGCCGTGCTGCCCGACATGCTCAAAACCGGCTGGGGACGCATTCTCACCATCGCCTCGGTCAACAGTAAAATCGGCAGCTTGCACGGGGCGGCCTACGCGGCCAGCAAACACGGTGTGCTCGGCCTGACGCGGACACTGGCCACCGAAGTCGCCGCCAGCGGGATCACCGTCAACGCCATTTGCCCCGGACCGGTCAAGACCCTCATGAACGACAAGCGGATCGAATACGACGCGAAACGTTTAGGCAGAAACCTCGAAGAGCACGAACGGTCGCTGACGCCCATCGGCGGCCGTCTGGTTCCCGACGATATCGCACCGCTGGCCCTCTACCTGGCCAGCGACGAGGCCCGGATGGTGACCGCACAAGCCTACAACGTCTGCGGCGGATTGATTCCGTTCTGACGTTGTCGGCCGGTCAATTATCCGAATCGTCGAAATTCTCTTTCGAGAAGTCCGCCAGGATTTTGCCGGCGAACCGGAGAATGCCCGGGTGCCCGAACATCAGTCCCTCGATCCGGTTCCCGACGCGATTGAGTTTCAGCGTCAACGTGTCGTCGCCCGGTAGAAAGGCGTCAATCGCCATTTGTCGCAGTTTGAGGATTGCTTTGCTCTCATTGCGGCCGGCGTGACGTGCCTGCCTCAGCTTCAACCACGGTCCCGGCTTAATGAGCAGGTCGACAAACGGGTCGTCCGCTTGGCCGGTGTTTTGTTGGCCGACCCGCCCGATGGCCGCCTTCAACTCATCCAGTGCCGTCTCACCGGCGGCGTACCAAACTACTTCGCGGCTGCTGCCGATGTAAACCGTGTTGCTGCCCAGAAAGCCGCTGAAGAAGGGATGGTCCTTCGTGGCCGCGACAAATTTGTGGATTTTGACGTCGCCCACTTCGTCGACGTTCAGCTCCACTTGTTGACCCCGGCTTTTTTTGGGAAACAGTTTGATGACCTCGATGATCGCGGTGCCGTCGACCTCCCGAATCCCTCCGACGAAGGTCTGCTTGCCATTCTCGTTCGAGTGTCCTTCCACAAACCCGTCGATCACTCCGGAATTGATTCCCGCGTCGATCATGTCGAAAAACAAGTCGGCCGATTTCTTGCGGTTCGCTTGTTCTTCGTCGGTCGAATCGGTCTCGGCGGCAACCGTGTTCTTCGTCCGCGATCGCAGCAATTTGGACAAACGCAAAAAATTATTCTTCCGCATGGGGTCGAGGGGGTGGTTGATGCGCCCACTGAGAATGGCGTTTTTTGTCCGCTCGATGTTCGCGAAACGGCTCGGCTGCTGGGCGAGCAGTTTCAGGCTCGCCTCCAATTCAGAGCCGGGAAGAGGATCGAGCAGAACATCCAGTGTTACTCCCGTTTTTTTCATGTCGTTGAGGACCAGCCCTAGATTCGCATGTTTTGCGTCCACGTAAATCCGCGCGAGTTCGTCCAACTGAATTTCAGTCAGCAGTTTGCGCAGCGCAAAGTCGTCGTGGGTTTCCTGCTGGCCCTGTTTGACGAGTCCCAGTAACTCTTTGCGAGTGTTCTGTTGAAACGACTCGCGGCGGATCTTCATCGCCTCGGGCGAGTTTTTTGTGTTTAGGACATCGAGCGACAGGTCGTACTTTTTCGCAAGCTCAGCCATCGGCGGACGCGGATCGGGCAGCGTCGGCGGAATTTCGGCCCGTCTCTTGCTAATGATTGCATACTGCTCCGTAATCGTTCCTTCCTCAGCGGTCCGCTCAAAGTTCCGAATCCGCATGAATCCGAGAACTTCGACTCCTGTGTCATTCTCCATTTCGAGCTTATACAACGTGGCGAACTGCTTTCGGCTATCGATGCCAAGATCGTCGAGGTTTCCGCGGCGGAACCGATTGAGGTTCTTAAGAGGGATGCTCGTTAAATAATGAATGGTTTTTTCGCCCAAGATGACGTCCAGCCGGAACAACCGCGTGCGGTCGATACCGATCAGGAACACGTCGAAGTATTCCTTCACGTTGGCAAGCTGCTTTTGCTCGATCTTGTCGGTCAGACCGAAGATGTAGTCGAGATCTTGATAAAGCGGAATCGCGCCGGGATGGACCAGCTTCACGCTTGGTGCCACTTGGGTTGGCGTCAACTCCTGGGCCGCGGCAGAGACGGCGGCGACCGCTGAGATGATAGCCGCTGCCGCCGCAAGTCGGACAAAACGAAACACGGTCGACTCCTTTGTGGTGAGGCAAAAGGTTTCGGTATTCTATAACGGTCGGGAAAATTAGTGAAGTTGAAGGCCGGCAACGGCGAGATACAGACCAGCTTCACCGGGGTGCGCACATCTTGGTCGACATTGCGGCAACAAATTATGCCAAGGGCATTTTACTCTGTCCGGTCCAAATCCGAAAATCATACCGAAGAACACATTTCGGCCGGACATTTCAAAATAGCCATACCATATCTCGAACGAAAGACTCACTTGGCGGGCATTGTTTCGTCGAGTCTCTGTTGCGCCTGTTGGCCTTCGCGAAACCTGGTTAGGGACGGGGTGAGTCGTTCAGGGTTGATTCTTCATTGACGACTTCTAGCGGCGGGGTTGAGCGCTCGGAATCTGTCGCGGCGATGGCCCCCACCAGTCCACGATAGAGCGCGACGATTTCGGTGGGCGGCAGCCTCGATTCTTGGGCTATGTCCCAGAGCTGCAAGAGGTGTCCGTTGCGGGTTGCCAATGCTGCCATCAACTGCCAGGCGTCTTCTCGCAGCATGACGTCTTCGTGATCGATTTCCCGGATGAAACTGAAGGCATCTTCGAGCTGTCCGCGGTTGACGAGCCGACAGGCAAGTCGCAGTCTCCACCGGTCCCGCGTGGCGCGGTTGACACGCGACAGGTTAAATTGTTCAAGCGCCTGTGCCGCCTTCCGGACATCGCCGTGTTCCACGTATCGACTTGCTTCTCTGATGAAATGCTGTTCGGCATTGGGTCGTTGTAGGCCAGCTGCGCTGAGTGCGTCCTCAATTTCGGCGACGGTGTTTTCAGCTCCCGCCGCTAAATATCGATCTCTCAAAATCCAGGGGACCTTCGTGTGATAAAACGGTTCGCGAAGATGGACGTCTGGTTGATCAGCCCGAGTGCGAATTTCGTTCCAAACGTCGTCTTCCAAGTTCCATTCGACAGCCCGAATCAGGAGGGCCGTCTGGATGTCGAACCGCTTGAGTGATCGCTGCAGCATGAGATTGCACTTGCCACGATAACTGTTTAAGGCCAGCCGGGCATCATCGTCACTGCTGAGCTGGAGCAATGCCGTGAGCCGATCGCGAATGGCCTGTTTTCCGAGGTCGTTGAGCTCGTCGCGGTGTTGACGGCTGGCGAGAGGACTGGGGGCCGCGGCTCGTAAGAACTTCATCGCCTGCTCCAGCGACGCCCAGGCATCACGCGGCCGTTTGAGCCGGGCCTCGACGCCAGCGATTTCCCCCGCCGCCAAGGCCGCCATCTTCAAGAGAGCCGTGTTGGGAAGTTGGAATTTTAGCAGTTGCTTCATCCCTGGCAGAACAATTTCCTCGGGCAGCGAAACCGAAGCGAGTGCATCGCGAGCGCTGACCAGTGATTGTTCGGCCGGCTGATTCATGCCGGCCGAAAGTTGACGATCCGCCAGCCGCGCGTACAGCCTCGCCTGACCGGCTGGCGGAAGCTTTTGTGCGGCGGTGGAAATCTGGGCGTGGTCAAGCGGGCGCTGAGTGACAACGGCTTGCCGGGCCAACTGATCGGCCCAAACCACAACCGAGTCGATCCGTGTTTCCTTGTCCGGCTGGTTTTCAGCCCAGCGCAGCGCCGCCTCCCACTGACCGCGAGCGGCCAGACCGAGAGTCACCGCAACGATTTGAGGTTCCTTCCAGGGATACAGCGGCCCGCTGCCGTCGGCGGAGTCCAGATCGTGGGTTCCCAAACTGCGGACTGCAAACAGGTCTGCCGAGAGTTGGCCGAGCTGAGAGTTTTCGTGATGCTTTTCGATCAACTCGCGGGCCTCGTCGTCTTGGCCGACGGCCACCAGAATGGTTGCCAGTGCCGTGACGATGTCCAGCCGGGAACGACCCCGCAACGGAAGTTTCACGGCATGCTCTTGTGCAGACTTGATCGTCTGGAGGGCGGCGTCCGTTTTACCTTCTTGCAGCTCTTTCCAGACGACATCCACAATGGGCGTTACAGAGTAGTAGGGAATCGGCCGTCTTGTCTGCGAGAGTTGTTGCAATTGCCGGCGAGCGGCTTCGAGCTCACCGCTGACGGCAAACGCCTCCGCGGTTAGCCTGCGACAGAACGGCTTGCTGCGGTTTCTTTCGCGGGTGATCGACGCTTCTATCATCGCGCTCAAAGCCTGTTCGCGAATTTCGGCCGGAGTGGGTGGTCGCTGATCATCTTCGAGAACGTTCTTTTTCGCGGGTTCGTCGCCATTGTCAGGCGGCGGGGCAACCCTGAGGTGATTAAGGCTTGGTCCGGAGGCAATCTGCCTACCGGGCGGCGTCGATTCATCACCGCTGAAGACGAAATACCACAATGCTCCGCCAACGAAAATCACCAGCACACCGGCCGCGATGACCGCTGCCGACGGTCCCCGCGATCCGGGTTCCTCAACCGGCTCTTCCTTTGTTTCAATCTGGGGGGCCGTAAAGAGTGGAACCAGGCATTCCGAACTAGCGCAGCGAACTTCTCGGCCAGCCGCCTTGCTGGACGTATATCCGGCGGTCTCGCACATCGGGCAGACAACTTCGTAAGAGCGGCCTTTTGCGCGATTCGGTCGGAGTTGGATAGCTGTCTCCGCCGCAGCGGTGTCGACTGCGAAGGGATCGTCATCCTCCGCGTTCAGGGACGCTTTGTCCCGGCTTTTTGCCATCGCAGAGGATTCAACCGGTTTTGTGCGTTGGTCCGATTTGACCGTCCGCTTCGGTTTGTTCCGATTGGCCGTCGCCGGGGATGAACTCTTGCCCGTTTGGAAAGGCTTGCCGGTCATCGAAGCGCCGCAGAAGGGGCAATCTTCGACGTCATCGTCCAGGACCGACTGACCGCAAGCGGGACACGTGGGAAGATCCATGAAACTGCTATCCGTTAAACTGTGGTTGAAACAACCCGATCGACAAAGCTTCCGGCCAACGTCCATGCACGGCTCTGCTGAAACATTCGTGTCTGCCAACTGTTCCGGTACGCTTCAGGATAGCATCTCCACCGTAAGGGTGACCAGAGAATTTGAGCGCGGTGCCGGCCCGGGCGGCCTCTGGATCATCTTCCTCGGAGAAACCTGTACACCTTGGCGTCTTTGCGTCGAAATAATTCTATTCACAGTTGCACTTTAAGTAACGATCTTGTGGGCTATTTCACAGACATGAGTCCAGCTGATCGTCATGATTGATCGTCACGTTGACCGTAAAGAGCGGTCCGCACTAAAATGCGGCGGTTTTTTCAGGCACGGGCTGCTGCAATTCAAGCGGTTCCAGTTTTCCTCGGCTTTGGGCAGATGGTTGTTGTCGGCCGCCGAACAGGCACCTGTGTGAGATCCGCGTTCAAGGAGCGATCCGACCCGAGTGAGGAGACGAGGCGAGTGGCGAACATTGTTTCGAAATCACATTCCAGCAAGAGTTTGAATGTGGAACGCGCGGTCCGCAACCGTTACAGCCAGGCTGCACAAGAAACGGAACCCGATCTGTGCTGTCCGGTCGAATACGACGGAAAGTATCTGGAGGTGATCCCCGCCGAGATCATCCAGCGCGACTACGGTTGTGGTGATCCGTCGAAATACTTGAAGCCGGGTGAGGTCGTCCTTGACCTCGGATCGGGCGGCGGAAAGATCTGCTACATTGCCGCCCAAATTATCGGTCCGGCGGGCAAGGTGTACGGAGTCGACTGCAACGACGAAATGTTGTCGCTGGCTCAAAAGTATCGCAAACTCATTTCCGAACGATTGGGATATGAAAACGTCGAGTTTCGGCGGGGCCGCATTCAGGACTTGCAGCTCGACCTGACGCTTCTGGACAACTACCTGGCCGAGAACCCGGTGGAAACGTCGGCAGACTGGCTGCGGTTGGAAGAGCACACCCGACAGTTGAGGGAAACCTCACCGCTGATCCCGGACGATTCGATCGACGTCATTGTCTCGAACTGCGTGTTGAATCTCGTGCGGACCGAGGACCGCAGTCAGATCTTTGAAGAGATGTTTCGCGTTCTGCGGCGTGGCGGGCGGGTGGTTGTCAGCGACATTGTTTCCGACGAAGACGTCCCCTCCCATTTGCAGCACGATGCCCGTTTTCGGAGCGGCTGCATCAGCGGCGCCTTTCGCGAAGACCGATTGCTGGAGGCCTTTGAAGAGGCGGGATTTTACGGCATCGAGATGGTTGCCCGGCAAGCCGAGCCTTGGGCGGTCGTCGAAGGCATCGAATTTCACAGCGCAACAGTGCGGGCGTTCAAAGGAAAACAGGGACCGTATCTGGAGCGCAAGCAGGCCGTAATTTACAACGGGCCGTGGAAGGCGGTGATCGACGACGACGGCCACAAGCTGCTGCGCGGGAAGCGGATGGCGGTCTGCGACAAGACCTTTTCGATTTACACCCGGGAACCGTATGCCGATCAAATCACTCCCATACCGCCGACCGAATCGATTCCGCTCGACCAGGCGCCACCGTTCGACTGCCATGGAATCGCAGTCCGCTCCCCACGGGAAACGAAGGGAGATGCCCACGCTTTGGCCATATTGCCCCAGAGCAACTGTTGTGGCCCGCAGGGCTGCTGTTGAACGGTATTGGGCCTGTGTGGTCTGCTATGCCGCAAGCGGCGACATGAGGATCACCACCGGTTGGTCACCGTGCTCTATCGGTTGACGGTCATCGGGCGACGAGTTGTTGCTCTTCCCAAGCGGGCAGGCGCTGGGCGTAGTCGTGGGCCTGAGCCACGAAGTCGACGCCGGCCAGTTCTTTCCAGGCTTCCGTCAGCCGTCGGAACACGGGTCCCGGCCGGCCGTCACCGACCGGCTGTCCTTCAAAGCTGGCAGCGTGGACCAAGCAATACGTCGTCGCCGTGCTGAAGAGTTCATCCGCCTGCAGCGCCTCGTAACGGCCGAGGTTTGTCTCCCGCACCGGAATGCCGAGTTTTTGAGACAGCTCAATCGTCACCCCGCGGCTGACACCCAACAGAATGTTGCGTGGCTCGGGAGTGTAGAGCACGCCGTCCTTGACCAAAAAAATGTTGTTGCCCGTCCCTTCGGCCAGAAACCCGTCGGTATCGAGCATCACCGCCCAGCCGCCCTCACCGATACGAGCCGCCTGCAAGTTGGCCAACTGATAGTGCAAACGGCTGCGGGTTTTGGCCTTGGGGTCGACCAGATGAGCGGGCAGCGCCTGCTGGGCCGGAATGACCAAATGGGCACCGGTGTCGTAGGTCGCAGCGAAGCCGCCCATGTGCGCGATCAACGGCCAGCAGTTGATCGTGACCGTCGGCACAAGTCCCTGCGGAAAGACCGAGCGGTAAATTGGCATCGGTCCACGCGAAACGTCGTGCATGATCTGCCAATCGACGTCATCGGCTTCTGTCCCCCAGTTCCGCTGCAACGTTTCCAGCGTGACCCGTTCCATTTCGTCGATCGATAAACCGCAGTCGATTTCCATCAGCCGCAGCGACGCATACAGGCGATCGAGGTGTTCACGAATCCTGAACGGCTTGCCCCGGAATGTCCGCGTCATCTCGAACGCCATGTCGCCGAACATCAGTGCCGAGTCGAAGATCGACACGCGGGCTTCCGATTCGGCAACGTACTGGCCGCTAAAGTAAACGACACGTTCAGACATGATAAGTCCTGCCGAAATAAGGGTGGCTGATTGACCACAGCACGCAAATGGATCATAGTCGGCTCAAATCTACCCGTTTCGATTGCTCTGAACAAGCCGTTACCGTTCTGGTTCAGAGCTGGTCAGTTTTTCATTCTGGGGCATCGGGCAGGTGTCTGGCCCTGTTCAGAATGGGCCAAACCCCCCTAACTTTGAATATGATAGCACACTTAACACTGCTCGCCGCCACTCGTGGATTACAACCGGCCGACTACGTCGTGGTCGTGATTTATCTGCTCGCCGTTCTCGGCGTCGGTGCCTATTTTTCGCGGCATCGGGAGGGCGAGGACTATTTCGTCGCCGGCCGACAGATGCCCTGGTTTGCCGTGGGCCTGAGTCTGGTGGCGACAATGCTCTCGACGCTGACCTACTTGGCTTTTCCCGGTGAAGTCATTCGGTACGGCGTCGCGATGGCCATTGGCTGGATGGTGTTGCCGCTGTCGTTCGTGGTCGTCAGTTTTATGTGGCTGCCGTTTTTCATGCGGTTTCGGGTCCCCATCGAAACCGGCCGCACACAACCAGCCGCAGAAATGGACCCGTCGATCGATTTCGGCGGCGAGAGCCTGCCGCCCGGATTCCGCAGGCTGACCAGCATCTACGAGTACCTGGAGTTACGGTTCGGGCTGGTGGCCCGCTGGGTGGGCGTGGCGTTGTTCACGTTGATCCTGCGTTTCGGCTGGATGGCTATGATTGTGCTGACCGCTTCGCAAGCGGTGGCGCAAATCACCTTCGACAGCGCACAACATGTACTAGGGACAAGTCTGACCCTGCACAACTGGACGGTAAGCGTACTTTTTTCGGCCGGGGTGCTCGCCACTATCTACACCGTGCTGGGAGGCATCAAAGCGGTGATTTGGACCGACGTGGCCCAGTTCGTGGTCCTGTTTTTGGGTGCGGTGTTGACGTTGATCTTCGTGGCCGTCGACACACACACCGGGCCCATCGAATGGTGGAAAACCGCCACCGAAGGCGCGGGTCACGAATTCCCGCCGCTGTGGAGCTGGGACCTGAGCGTGCGGAATACGGTGCTGCTGACCTGCCTACACAGCTTTTTCTGGTACACCTGTACGTTTGTGGGAGATCAGGTGGCCATGCAGCGATATTTCACCACGCCGACGTTGCGGGCAGCCATTCGGGGAAACGCGGTCAACTTTCTCGCCGATCTGGCCATCATGATTCTGCTGGCGCTGTGCGGCATGGCGCTGCTGACCTACTACCTGGAATTCCCGATCGAGATTGTGGAGGGAGTCACAGATCCTCGACACGAAAAGGTGGCCGACAAGATCTTTCCGCACTTCATCGCACATGGTCTGCCGGTCGGCGTTTCCGGGCTGGTGGTGGCGGCCCTGTTTGCCGTCGCCATGTCAAGTCTCGATTCCGGGATGAACTCGGTCGCGACGGTGCTGACGGTTGATGTTTTTCGTCGCCTGAAACCCGGCATGAGCGGACGCGAAGAACTGCGACTGGCCCGGTTCTTGACGGTACTGATCGGTTTGGGTTGTACCCTGCTGGCCTGGCCCCTGCTGAACATACCCGAGGATTATAACATCATCGGCATCACCGTCCGCACCTTTAATTGTGCGCTCGGCCCGCTGGCGACGATGTTCGTCGTCGGTTTGTTTCTGCCGTCGGTCGGCCAGCGGGCAGTGGTGATTGCCACCTGTTGCGGACTGGCGGTGGCCGTCGCAGTTGCGTGGTGGGCCGAATTGATCTGGCTGGCAGGATGGACGGAATTCGCAGTTTTGCAGGAAGTCGTCGAACACGTCCCTCGACCTAGCCTATTTCTGGTGACCCCATTGGCGGCGACCGCGACGTTTCTCATCGCGGCGGTGCTGGGGGCGCTGTTGCCGCATGCCGACCCGAAACAATCTCTGCCTTTGACCTGGCGGGCGGTTGTCTTTGGCGAAGGACAAAGTGGCGAGTGATGAGTGGGGGAGTGATGAGACCATGTCTGTACACGAAATTCAAGCCATCGACGTTCACGGTCACTATGGTCCCTATCGGCGGGGGCAGCAGCTCATCGACCGCTTCTTGACTCTTGATGCCGCTGGCGTCGTAGCCCGGGCGCGTTTGGCCGAGACCCGGCTGACGATCGTCTCGCCACTCTCCGGACTGCTGCCACGCAACGAGGCCGACGCATTCGCGGCCAACGAGGAGGCCGCACAAATCGTCGCCGAGACCGAGGGCCTGCTGCAATGGGTCATCGTCCATCCGCTTCAGCCGAAAACCTTCGAGCAAGCCCGCCGGATGCTCGGGCATCCGAAATGTGTCGGGATCAAGATCCATCCTGAAGAGCACTGTTACCCGATTCGCGAACACGGCCGAACGTTGTTCGAGTTCGCGGCCGAATTCGATGCCGTGCTGTTGGCGCACAGTGGCGATCCGAACAGTTCGCCTGGTGATTTTGTCTCCTTTGCGAACGCGCATACTAATGTCAGGCTGATTTTGGCGCATCTGGGCAACGGCGGTGCCGCCTACGGAGACCCTACTTTGCAAGTGCGGGCAATTCAGGAGTGCCGAAACGGCAACATCTTTGTCGACACTTCCAGTGCGCGCTCCATCACCCCCGGCTTGATTGAATGGGCGGTCGCCGAGATCAGTTCGGAGAGGATATTATTCGGCACCGATACGCCGCTCTACTTTGCGCCGATGCAACGGATACGCATCGATCAGGCCGACATCAGTGACGACGACAAACGCCGCATCCTCTGCAAAAACGCCGAGGAGTTGTGGGGACTGTAGACTGGTTCCCCGGCCAGCTCGCAACGAAAGCCAGGTACACAGGCCACAATGTCGTTCCGGAAAATGAGGGACGCGACACATCTTGAACATGAGAGGAACCAGCCATGAGAATCCATTCGATCGACGCGATGCCGCGTCTGGCGGTCGTCTGCACAGTGACCTTGGGCTTGGCCTGTCACGCTCCAGCCGTTGCCGGCGGAAACTGAGGCGCCGATCAAGCGGAACCCCATCACGGTCATTCACCCACAACGGCTGCCGGCCAAAAACATTCCGGCCCGGCGCACGCCCTTGGATATTCCGAATGATTATAATCCCTGGCTGGACGGCGATCGGCTGCTGATGGTGGCCTTCTGCTTTGGTGGTGTGCCCAGCAACAAATTCGCGAAGCGGCAGCCGTATTTGGAACGGGCCGTCTTCTGGCGCTCCACCGACGGCGGCAAGTCGTGGGGACCACGGGAAGAGCGGTCCGAGATTCACGGGCGGGAGTTTGCAATGATCCGTCTTTCCGACGGGACGCTGCTGATGCCCTGCCACTTTCTGGGGCAAGACGCCGCCAACAAAACGGGCCATACCTACAGCAAATTGTTTCGCTCAACAGATGACGGCAAATCATGGACCGAGACGCGGATCAGTCCGGCGGGCTTTCCTCCGAAAGCGGGAACATCCACCGACTGGACCGTGATCGAAATTCCCGAAAAAAACTCGCCCGGAAAAATGCAGGTCCTGTTCGGAGTCAGCATGCAGCACGGCAAGCAGTTGGCACCGTCACATGTTGCTTTGTGGCGATCGCGGGACAGCGGCCACACTTGGGACAAAACCCTGAATCCGGACACCCGAAACTGGATCGACGTCGATGGTTTCTTTTCGCAGTCGGCCACGTACCGTGCCCGTTCGGGAAAGCTGCTGCACGCCTTGCGTGTCGACCGCACCGGTCCCCACTGGAAACTGCCGGTCGCAAAGTCCCTCAAGAAGGAAGCCGGCGATCAGGGAGACCGCATGATGCTCTGGGAATCGACCGACGACGGTGCCCACTGGCGAAAACACCACGAACAGGGGACCTTTCGGAACCTACGGCGAAATGTATCCGCGGTTTCAGAGGCTTGCCGACAGCCGGTTGCTGCTGACCTTTACCGTCCGCAGCAACTCGACTGACGGTCATCCGCTCGGGCTGCGGGCCATCATCAGCTATGACGACGGCGAAAATTGGGACTTCATCCGCGACCGCATCGTCATCGACGATCAAAATCGAGGCGCCAGCGGAGGTGGGTTCGGAAACACCGTCCAGTCCAGCGACGGGGCGTTCGTCTCCTGCTACAGCTATCGCGGAAGCGACGGAAAAACCCACATCGAAGCGGTCCGCTGGCGGCTGCCGGAATCAAAACCGGCAAAGTGACGGCGGCTGATAGCGATCGACGATATCCAGCTCACTTCTGAACGACGCAGATTGCGTAAGAATCCCGATAGGTGGAAGTGGTCGAGTTTTCGATCATACATCCGGCCCGATGACTCGGGTGTGCGGCCAGAATTTTTGGCACTCTGAACCCGGGTAACCCGACCGACTTGCGGTCGGGTGCCGTCAGGCACAAGAAATCCGTCCCTCGACGGACAACAAGAAAAAATGTCATTTTTCTGATTGGAAAGCGAATAGCACAGGATTCTTGTCGCTGCGCGACCCGGCCACGAGATGGCCGGGCCACCCCAGACCTCTTTTGCACTGTCAGAGAAACTTGCCATACACTAACTCGGCCGATTCTGATCTGCCCACAGTTTTCGGTTTTCCGCACGCTCACATCGACAACTTTTCCGCAGAATTGTGATAGGATGGTCTCTCACAGATCGCCGCGGACCGGTTGAATCGGAAGTCTGAGAGGTGAATCATATCAACGGCGCCAAAAACAAAACTCACGCCGCAAGAGTACCTTGCCATCGAATGCAAAGCGGAGACCAAGAGTGAATACTTCGACGGCGAGATGTTTGCCATGGTTTGCGCAAGCCGCAAGCACAATCTCATCACTGTCAACATTGTTAGTGAACTGCACACTCAATTGAAGAAGGGCGATTGTGAGGTGTACGTCGGCGATATGCGGGTCAAAATCGATCCGACAGGGCTTTACACCTATCCCGACGTGGTCGTGACCTGCGACGAGTCGCAATTTGAAGATGACGAGCTGGATATGCTGTTGAATCCGATGTTGCTCATCGAAGTCCTTTCCAAATCGACCGAAGCCTACGACCGCGGACGGAAGTTCGCCCATTACCGGAAACTGGGTCCTCTTCGCGAATACGTGTTGATTTCACAGCAGAAGCATCACGTCGAACATTTCGCTCGGCAGCCTGACAATCAGTGGCTGCTCTCGGAAACGACCGATCCGAGGGGCCGGGTTGTGCTGCCCGGCATCGACTGCACGCTATCGATGGCCGAGGTCTACGACAAGGTGGACATCGACGCATCTGCTGAGGATTATAGAGACAATGAGTGATTTTGCAGCGCAACATCCGTCGCTGGCCGAGTTCGACGTGGTCGTGACCCGCAACGTCATGGTTGAAATGCGAGACGGCGTGAAGCTGGCAACCGATATTTATCGGCCGGCCCGTGACGGCGAGCCGATTCCCGGCCCGCTGTCCGTGCTGCTTTACCGCACTCCCTACAACAAGGATGAAGTCGAGGCGGCGCTCGGTTACAACCGTTGGTTCACCCGGCGGGGCTACATTTGTGTCACGCAGGATTGTCGCGGCTGCTACGCCTCGCAGGGACGTGTGAATTTTCTGTTTCCCGAAGCGCAGGACGGGTTCGACACACTCGGATGGATCGACCGGCAGCCTTGGAGTCACGGCAAGGTCGGTTCCTGGGGGACATCCTGGTCCGGTTGGACACAGACAGCCATGGCGGCGCTCGGCCCCCAGAACCTGGTCGCTATGGTGCCGAACATGAGCGGAGCCGACGCTCATCAGTGTACCGTGCGTCACAACGGGACGATGGAGTTGCGGTTCTTGGCCTGGGCGTTCTGGCATTCCGCCTCCAACACTCAGGCCGAACTCAAGAAAGACCCTTGGATCGATCCGGCGCTGAACCTGGGGGCGACCAATTTTCATGACTGGCTGCAGCGGATGCCAATTCGACGCGGACAGACGCAGTTGGCCTTGGTCGAGCCGTATGAAGAGTGGGCCTTCGAGATCTTCACGCACGCCGACCGAGACGAATACTGGAAACATCCCAGCGTCTGTCCGCGCGAGCACTGGGATAATTTTCCTGAGGCAGCCATTCTGCTGATCGGCGGTTGGTACGATTCCTACACCCGTGCCACCTTCGACAATTTCGTCGGCCTCGCCTCACGGAACAAACGGGTGTGCGTGCTGGTCGGACCGTGGACGCACGGTTCGGAGACGACCGAGCTGACCTATGCTGGCGACGTCGAATTCGGTCAAGATGCGGCGCTCGAAAGTTTCAAGCAGTTGCATCTGGAGTGGTTTGACCGGAACTTGAAACCAGCAGGACAAGATGCGCCGGCGATTACCAACGATCAACGGCCGCCGGTGCGGATCTTCGTGATGGGAGGCGGCTCCGGGGAACGGACACCGTCGGGGCGGCTGATGCATGGCGGCCGTTGGCGGGACGAGTCGGAGTGGCCGTTGGCTTGCGCGCAGTTAACGCCGTTTTATTTACACGCCGACGGATCTCTGCGAAGCGAACCGCCCGTTGAGGAAAATTCTTCGACCAGCTATCGATTCGATCCGTCGCAGCCGGTCCCTTCCATCGGTGGAAACGTTTCATCATTGAACGAAGTGGGGCCCCTGCCCTCGGGTATCGCCGATGCCGCTTATGCACCTCGTAACAGCCGCAACCAAGAGATCATGTCGCCGGGCGGTTTTGACCAGCACGAAAGCCAGCGGTTCTTCGGGTGCCACCCGCCCTATTTGCCACTCGGTTCGCGGCCGGATGTCTTGGTCTTTCAAACGCCGCTGCTGGATGACGACGTCGAAGTCACCGGGCCCATTGAGATGCACCTGTGGGTCTCGTCGTCGGCCGCGGACACCGATTTCACGGCCAAGCTGATCGACGTCTACCCCCCAAGCGCTTGGTATCCGCGCGGCTACGCTCTGAATCTGACCGATTCGATCGTTCGCTTACGTTACCGTAACGATTGCGAGCGTCCCGATTTCCTGCCGCCGGGCGAAGTCGACCGGATGACGATCACGCTCTACCCGACCAGCAACGTGTTCGTCCGGGGGCACCGCATTCGGTTAGACATCTCCAGTTCCAACTTTCCCCGGTTCGACGTGAACCCGAACACCGGCGAGCCAATCGGCTTAGATCGCCGACGCGTCGCGGCCGATAACACCGTTTTTCACGAGCAGAAGCGAAGTTCGCACATCGTGCTGCCCATCATTCCGGGGACCATCAACCACAGCCCATCGGCCACCGCTGCGCGTGAGAAATCCCCAGAACCGAGACGCTGAATGTAGTGTCAGCAAATGTTGGTTCAATCGGGTGTGCTGAACCACTAGCAGCCAGTTGAAAAAGGGGGCCATCCATGGGGGTACATCTTTCCTTTTTCAACAGGCTGCTAAGCCGACCAAGACTGCGATGTGTTAATTGACCAGACCTGCTTCTGGGCGCCCTGTGCGTTGTAGTTAGTCGTCTCAGGTTTACACTGTAATATATGATTGATCGCAGTTCCTTACAAACGGGCCAACAGGTTCGCCGTGCCTGCCGTCGCGGTGAACTCACCGAACAGACCGCCGGGCTGGCTCCGGGACTTGCGCAGGCCAACCTGGTGATTCTGCCGGACGAGCTGGCCTTTGATTTTCTGCTCTTTTGTCGGCAGAACCCGAAGCCCTGCCCGTTGCTGGAGGTGATTGAGGCGGGCAGTCCGATCCCGAAAACCGTCGCGGCAGAGGCCGATCTGCGGACCGATCTGCCGCGGTACCGTGTTTGGGAGAACGGCGAGTTGGTCGACGAACCGACCGACATTCGTGACCGCTGGCGCGACAACTTCGTCAGTTTTTTGATCGGCTGTTCGTTCACCTTTGAGGCGGCGCTGCTGCGGGCTGGTGTTCCGATCAGGCATCTTGAAACCAACGTCACCGTGCCCATGTTCCGAACCAACATCCCCTGCAGCCCGGCCGGAATTTTCCAGGGACCTATGGTCGTCTCGATGCGGCCTCTGAAATCGTCCGATGCGATTCGAGCGGTGCAAATCACCTCACGATATCCCGCGGTGCATGGTGCCCCGGTACACTTGGGGTTGCCGGCGCAGATCGGCATTGCCGATCTTGCTCGTCCCGATTTCGGCGAGACCGTCGAGGTCCACGACGACGAACTCCCCGTCTTCTGGGCCTGTGGTGTCACGCCGCAGGCGGTGGTGATGGCCGTGAAGCCGCCGCTGGTGATCACGCACAGCCCGGGCTGTATGTTCGTGACCGACGTCGCGGATGAAACGCTGGCCGTAGGCTAAGTGATGATGTTACTATGCCCTGCGACCGACGTCGGGTGGCCGGTCCTGTACCATTAGAAAGGCCCGAAATCTTCGGATTTGGACCGTCGCATTCGCTCTGACCCAGCGACATGAGAATGAAAGAAACCGGACAATGAAGCATCGCTTGTTCTTCGCTCTGATCATTTTCCTGTTAGCTTTTCCAGCCGGGGTTCATGCCGGCGAGGCACAGCAGCACGCCCCGCCGAACATCCTGATCATCACTGCCGACAATCTCGGTTACGGCGATCTGCCGTGCTACAACCCCGGCTCACCAATTAAGGCGCCGAACCTCGATCGGCTCGCGGCGCAAGGCGCAAGGCTGACGAGTTACTACACCGCCTCGCCGACCTGCACCGTCTCGCGAGCTTGCCTGTTGACCGGACGGATTCCGCAACGGCACGGGCTGACAAACCAGTTGGGGGGAGTCTTGGGAAATTACGGCGTGGGGCTGAGTCAGAAGGAAGTCCTCATCCCCCAGATTTTGAAGAACGCGCCGACGCCGTATGCAACCGGCTGCTTCGGCAAATGGAACATCGGATTTGCCGAGAGATCGCGACCGACCGAACGCGGCTTTGACGAGTTTATCGGTCATGCCTCGGGAAACCTCGATTACTACCACCACAACTATCGCGAGAGACACGACCTTTACAACGGCACCGCAGAACTTCACCTGGAAGGCAAATACTCCACCGACATCTTCGCCGATGCGGCGATCGATTTCATTCAGCGAAAAACCAAATCCGGCCAACCATGGTTTTGTTACTTGCCGTTCAACGCGCCTCACTTTCCCATGGCAGGGAACAAAAGACCCGGTGAGCCAAACATCTGGCAGGCCCCAGATTGGGCCTTGGAAGCCTACGGATTATCCCCGGACGAAACCGATCCGAAAAAACGCTACAACGCAGTCGTTACCGCACTCGACAAGGCGATTGGGCGCGTGCTCGCCGAGCTCGACAAAGCGGGTGCGGCGGACAATACGTTCGTCTTTTTTATGTCAGACAATGGCGGGTTCCGGCTGGGCCGCAAGGGTCTCGATATCGGATCCAACGATCCGCTCCGCCACGGCGGCGTGACTTGCTGGGAGGGTGGTCTTCGCGTCGCCGCGATGGCCCGCTGGCCTGGAAAGATCAAAGCCGACTCGGTCATTTCGCAGTCGTTCTGGTCGCCCGATCTGCTGGTTGCCAGCGTCAAACTAGCCGGCGCGACGTTGCCGAGTGACATTGTCTTTGATGGGAAAGATCCGCTCCCCATCCTGACCACAGGCGCACCCTCCCAGCACGAATCGTTCTTCTTCGTATTCCGTAAACACGCGGCGCTGCGGAAAGGTGACTGGAAGATCGTCCGAGAAAAACCGGCTCAACCGTGGCAGTTGTTCAACCTGGCAGACGATTTCGAGGAATCTCGGAATCTGGCAGGCCGTCAGCCCCAGCGAGTTACCGAACTCAAGGCCGTTTTCGCCGACTGGAACAAATCTTTCTGAACATGCTGCGTCCCCGTCAGCAGGAAATCACTCGCGCACAATGAGATGAGCGAACCGAAAATAGGATCTGAATACAGCAAAGCAAGAAGTGTTCCTCATCTTGCTGTCTTTAGTTGAGGTTCTTGATGCGGATGTTCTTGAACTCCACCCACATCGGTTTGAATCGATGAAGCTGCAGGGCCAGGATGCCTTCTCGTAAAGCCAGCTTTGGATCGTTATCCGTGAAATCCATGATGAGCCTATTGTTGAGATAGTGCTGCATGTGATTTCCCTGGGCGATGATCACAACGTCGTTCCAGTCGTCGAGCTTGAACAGTTTCCGGTAACCTGGCCTATCAATCAGAGTGTCGGTGACCTGCTTGTTACCGTCTGCTCCCCACGTGGCCTTCTCGCCGACGAGACACATGCGGCCGCGCTTGCCGCCTTCGTCGTAGATGAACCCCGCAACACTCGGCAGCCTGATCTCGTTGCGGATCTCGTGCTGATACCCGTGGACGACCCATTTGTTCCGAACCTGACCCTGGGTGACGTGCTTCGATCGGTACTGAATGCCCGAGTTGTTCGCGGCAGTGCAACGGAACGAAAGACGCAGTTCAAAATCTTTCGTCACGCCACCTTTCCAGATGAGGAACGTGTTCCCTTGGGCGGGATTCTCGGTCGTCGTTTCTCCTCGAATCACTCCATTCTTCACCGACCACAGCCTCGGATCCCCGTCCCACCCGGCCAGGTCTTTTCCGTTGAAGAGACTCCGCATGCCGGCCGACTCAACAGGAGCAAGCTGCGGACCATCGGCAGCCAAGACGTTGAATGAGAGAGAAATCAAGGCAACAAGCGTCAAACAGCGAAGCATGATATGTCCTCCGAAATGCCAGGAAAATTGTTCAGCGGCATCGCAGTCTGTATTGCATCAGGCGATGGTGATCTCGGAGTTGAGATACACGTTCTGAATCGCATTCAGCAGTTTGACGCCCTCGCTCATCGGCCGTTGGAAGGCTTTGCGTCCGCTGATCAGACCCATACCGCCGGCTCGTTTGTTGATCACCGCAGTGCGAACGGCCTGAGCCAAATCGTCCGCGCCGCTCGAGGCACCGCCCGAGTTGATCAAGCCGCATCGTCCCATGTAGCAGTTGGCAACCTGGTAGCGGCACAGGTCGATCGGATGGTCGGTCGTCAACTTCTCGTAAACCAACGGCGACGTCTTGCCGAACTGTAGCGCCGTGTAGCCGCCGTTGTTCTCCGGCTGCTTCTGCTTGATGATGTCGGCCTGTAACGTGACACCCAGATGGTTGGCTTGCGCAGTCAGGTCTGCCGACGCGTGGTAGTCCTGGTCTGCCTTGAACGCGTTGTTGCGCAGATAGCACCAAAGGATCGTCGCCATGCCCAGTTCGTGAGCCTGCTCAAAGGCTTCGGCCACTTCGATTATTTGCCGATTCGATTCTTCCGATCCGAAGTAGATCGTCGCACCGACCGCAGCAGCCCCGGTGTCGTACGCTTGTTGAACTCGGCCGAACATGATCTGGTCAAACTTGTTCGGATAGGTCAGCAACTCGTTGTGATTGATCTTGATAATGAACGGAATTTTGTGGGAGAATTTCCGGGCCACTGCTCCCAAAATGCCAAACGTGGAAGCGACGGCGTTGCAGCCGCCTTCGATGGCGAGTGTGACGATATTCTCTGGGTCGAAATACGCAGGGTTGGGTGCGAACGATGCGCCTGCGGAATGCTCGATCCCTTGATCGACGGGCAGGATCGAAACGTAACCAGTCTCTTTCAAGCGTCCGTGGCCGAACAACCGCTGCAAGTTGACCAACATTCGTGGATTGCGGTTGCTGGGAAGAAAAACTTGATTTACAAAATCGGGCGAGGGAAGGTGTAGCGACTCCCGGGGGATTCCCTCGCAATGATGGTTGAGCAGTGAATCGGCTTCATCGCCGAGAATATCGGTAATCGTCTCTGTCATGAAAAGCATCCTTCAGATTTGAAACGGTTCTCGCGTTTTGCTGTGGACGTTAGATGTGCAGTCTGCTTTGGTCGCCGCGACGCCGCCTCGAAACTCATCTGTTTCCGCGAAGCCTCATCTATTTCCACGAAGAAGGTGTAGTCGCAGCAAATTGAACGCCGCTTTGGCCACACGGCTTTTGGTGATGGCCGGATCGCCGAGCAGAGTGTGCTGCTCGGTCCTGAGCAAATTTTCACCAGCCAGCGCCACATAAATGGATGGCGGATCGCCATCTTGATTGTCCGGGTCGAAGTCTGGACATTCGGTCACCGCCAGCGAAAAGTCGGTGCCGAAGCGATGCCGACAGCCTTCGGCCATGGCACCGGCTGTTTCGGCGCTGATCGGTCCGGCCGAGTTCAGAATTGCCGCATCAACGCTCAACATGTTCTGCTTGGCTTCGCTGGTGGGAACGACGACGCCGCCCAGAAAACAGCCCTTAAATCCCTCAACCTCCGTCAGCCGATGCGCCAGCAAACCGCCCGTCCCCGATTCGGCAACAGCCAGCGTCAATTCCCGCTCGTTGAGAATCCGGGCCACGGCATGCTGCAGCTCTTCGTCCTCGATGCCGAAGACGAGATCTCCCATCTTCTCACGAATGATTCGTTCCGTAGCCGCGATCTTTTCGTCGCACTGTGCGGGTAACTCTGCCTGGGAGGTGATGCGGAGCGTGATCGTCGCTTCATGAACGGTGATTCCCACTTCCGGGTCGCGGCCCCGCGCGGTCAGTTCGCCGAGCATCTCCTCGGCGTGCGATTCGCCCACGCCAAAGCAGTTGATTCGGGCTCGCCGAATCACCCGTCCGCCTCCGGGCAGTCGCGGCAGGACCTCGTGCTGAAACATACGTTTCATCTCGCTGGGGACGCCGGGCATGACAACGACCTGGCTGGTGGTCTGGCTACTTTTGCGAGAAACTTCGAGCCAGATCCCCGGAGCGCTGCCCCGCGGATTGGAAATCGGTTCACTCCCCTCGGGAAACATCGCCTGGATGACATTCCTCTCGGGCATCGCGCGGTTCCGTCGCGCAAAGAGCGACTGAATGTGCTCTAGCGACGGCTGGTGCAGGACCAGTTCGGTGTTCGTCAGCCCGGCCAGCGCCTGGCGGGTCAGGTCGTCGAGGGTTGGTCCCAGCCCGCCGGTGATCAGCACCAGGTCGGAGCGGTTGACCGCAGCACGAAAGGCAGCGATCATCGCGCCCGTTTCGTCGGCCATGGTGGTGTGATAGTGCACGGGAATGCCCAACACGCCCAGCTCCAGGCTCAGCCATTGGCTGTTGGTATCGAGTTTGGCGCCGGTCGTCAGCTCCGATCCGATGGCAATAATTTCAGCGATCATATGTTTAAGTTCAACAAAGTACGAGCTAGGTAGCATTCCGATAAGGTTGCAGCTATTCGGCCAAATTGAGGGGTGTTTGTACTACGTACTTTGTCCTCTCTTCTTTTTCAAGCACGCGACGATAGAGTTCGGCGGTGCGAGCGACCATTTTCTCGACGCCGAACTGTGCCCGGACGGTTCGCCGGCCCGCTTCGCCGAGAGCACGGGCCCGAACAGGATCGCCAAGTAGTTCCAACATCCGCTCCGCCAATCGGCCGCTGTCGGCCGGAGGCACGGTGAGCCCGGTCTGATTGTCGTGCACGATGGTGTCGACTCCCCCCACGCGGGTGGCAATCACCGGTTTGCCCAGTGCCATCGCCTCCAGCATGATTGTTCCCAAACCCTGACTCAGCGACGTCAGGCAGAAAATATCCATTGCCGAGAGCGAGTCCGAAAAGTCGGGTAAATTGGGAATAAACGTCACCCGGGATGTTATATCCAGCTCGCGGGCTAGACGGCGAAGGTTGATCTCTTCGGGCCCCGCGCCGGAGACGAGGAATTCGACGTCGCGGCCGGTTGCCAAGACCTTCTGGGCGGCGCCCAGAAAAAAGGGGAACCCCTTGACCGCTTCCAGCGGACCGGCGGTCCCCAACACCGGAACGTGGTCCGGATCCAGCACTGACGATGTCTCTGCGGGTGTCGGCCTGTCAACACCGCCGTGGATGACGCTCACCAATTCGTCGGCGAGTCCGGTCTGCTTCAAAAGAGCATCCTGAACCGAATCACTAACGGCGATCACCCGTCGGCCGTGCTGCAGGTCGAACCGCAGTTGCTCAGACGGTTGAAGATAGTCGTGCAGCGTCAATACTAAAGGACGGTCAAGTTTCCGTGCCAGCCAAGTTCCTTCGGCCAGCATCGTTCTTGACTGGACGTGAATCAGGTCCGGCGGGTCGCTCAGAAAGTCGCGGCGCAGAAAATCCCGCACGAAACGGCCGACAAGGGGCGCATGCAGGTATCGGTATTCGCGAATGCCGAGCGATACGCGTTTTTCCAGTTCAACCGACAGGGCGTCGCAGCAGACAATCTCCGCCATGACCCCGTGTTTGTCGAGGTTTTCTGCCAACCGCAACGTATAGGACGAACTGCCTCGCACCTCGAAGCGGCCTGCCAGCAACAGAACTTTCAATTGGAGACCATCCAAGGTATCGCCCCCGGCCGACGAAACCAAACTCTGAAACGGTAAAGCTGTATTATTCATCAATCCTTCAGTCGAGTCGAGATGTGGGTCAGCGTCCGAGGTGTCCCTGGTAGCGATGAAACCGACGCGACTTTGGATGTGCCGGATACTTACTTCTTTTGAGGGTTTTTGACACGGGTGCTTCGAATTTGTTGCGGATTTCGAACTGCGGATTTCGGCACTGAGACTGACCAACTTTTTTCTGCGCGGATCCTATAGTCCCCGTCGAATCGTCAGCGGTGCATTGACGTGCCTTCAGAACCAGCAGTCCCGGTTGCGTTGTCCCGCTGACCGCCAGCACCGTTCGATTTTTGCGTTGGTGCCAGCGGCGTTTTGCCCCAGCGGACGTTGTGATGTAATTGTTTTCGGAACTGGTTCAGACCGACCATCAGGGCCTCGATCACCTTGGCGTAATCCCGGAAGGCCTGCGAGTAACGGCGTGCCGCATACGCCCGCTGTGCGTCGTTGCTGGCTTGCTCGTGACGGACCCAATCGATCAACCAGCCCTCCTCGGTCGCCGTTCGCTGGAGTTCGGCGGCGACAGCGGCCAAATGGCGTAGGAACTTGAGGTTGAGCCTTGCCGATGCGGTCCGATACGGCTTCCACAAAACTGTCTCGGCTGTTTCGCCCCCTGGCTGCCGGCGCAGCCGCTTCTTCAACCGCAGGACGATGATCGTCAGAATAGCCATCATCGCCAGCGCTGCGCACGTCGTCCCCAGCGTCGTTTTCTCGAACAGTGTCAACGAGACACCGACGAGAAACATAATGGCAATGGCCCAATAAGCCGCCAGCCACGACCAGCTTGTTGCTGCTTCGCGAGCCGCTTGTGCCGGGTCTTGATCGGCATGCAAGCCCGGCGGAATCTCGCCGGCGCGGACGATCACCACACTAACGTTGTCCGATCCGCCACGTAGATTTGCCAGACTGACGAGCAAGCAGCACGCATCTCCCGGCGGAAGTTCCCGGGCAATCGTGCCAATTTCCGCATCGTTCACGTGCCCGGTCAAACTGTCGCTGCAAAGCAGAAAGATATCGCCCAGCTGCACGGGATACGGGCCTTCGATGTCAACGTTCACCCGCGGTTCAGGCCCCAGAGAACGTGTGATGACGTGTCGCGGTTCGTGCAGTAACACGTCTTCGGGGCTCATCTCGCGGCGGCGAATCAGCTCCCATTGCAGACTGTGATCGAACGTCAACTGGTCGATGCGATCTTCGCTGATCCGGTAAACCCGACTGTCGCCGACGTGACCGATGACCGCACCCGCAGGCGAGAGAACTAGAGCCGAACAGGTTGTTCCCATCTTCTGAAAATCGTGATTTGCCGTTCCCCGCTCGTAAACGGCGGCATTGGCGACTTCGATGGCTTCCTGCAACGCGGCGGCAACGTTGCTTCCCCGAGATTTGAAGAACGTCTGGGGGAGCGTGTCGACGGTGATCTTGCTTGCCAATTCACCGACCGCGTGTCCCCCCATTCCGTCGGAAATCAGAAACAGATGTCCGTGCTCATTCCAAGTCGCCCGGTCCGGACAGACCTGAACGATCAGCGCATCTTGGTTGTTGCGTCGACGGAAACCAACGTCACTGATCGAGCCGTACTGGATCGATTGCTCCCAGAGCATAGATCATCCTGCCCGACCACTTCGTTGGGCGACTCGGGGCTCCCAACGAATGATTCCACAAGCGACACCGAGGAAAACGCCAATACCCCGCATCCGAAATCGAGGCAGCGTCCGCAGCCAAGCCTGTCTCTCAACGAAAGGAACGCTGGCATCCGTCAGCGTCGCACCGAATGGCACATCTAGAACCGGCTCGATCGTCCGGTCGACAGATTGCGCTGCGCGGGCCCGCTGTACCCCTTATCGTATCGATACCTACGGCGTTCGGTAAAGTCCCTCGGGATGGTTGATCAAGACGGGTCAATTTTCATTCTGTGGTATCGGGCAGGGGGTCTGGCTCTTTTGGGGTTTCGTTCCAAACGGGCGGTTACGCGATGAGCTCGTGGATCACTTCGCCGTAAACGTCGGTCAGCCGGAAATCGCGGCCGGCCAAACGGTGCGTCAACTTGAGGTGATCAAAACCCATTAGATGCAAGATGGTGGCGTGCAGGTCGTGGAAGTGGACCTTGTCCTTGACGGCGTAGTAGCCGTATTCGTCGGTCTCGCCATATTTTAGGCCGGCCTTGACACCCCCGCCGGCAAACCACATGGTGCAGGCGTGCGGATTGTGATCACGTCCGTCTCGACCCTGAGCCACCGGAGTACGGCCGAACTCGCCGCCCCACCAGACCAGCGTGTCGTCCAAAAGGCCGCGGCGTTTCAGATCGACCAGCAGTGCCGCTATCGGCCGATCGACCTCCCTAGCGTTGCTGGCATGCGAGGACTTCAGATTGCTGTGCTGGTCCCATTTGTAACTGTGTGAAATTTGAACGAACCGCACCCCGCATTCGGCAAACCGGCGGGCCATTAAGCATTGGCGACCGAAGTCCTCGGTCTGTTTGTTGTCCAGGCCGTACATCCGCAGCGTTTCGGCGGTTTCGCTGGAGAGGTCTTGAACCTCCGGTGCCCGAGTTTGCAAGCGGAATGCCAACTCGAACGATTCGATGCGACTTTCCAGGGCCGAATCGGGACCCGCCTCGGCGAGCTGCTGGATGTTCATCTCCCGCAGCAGATCAAGTTCCAACCGCTGCAAACCGATCGGGGTCTCGGCGTTATTGATAAAGGGGATTTTGGCGAGTTTTGAGGGCGTACCGGCGTTTCCCACCCGCGTGCCCTGATAAACGGCGGGCAGAAAAGCCGAACCCCAGTTGTTGGCCCCGCCGTGGGTTAACGTTGGACAAATGGTGATAAAACCAGGCAGGTTCTGGTTCTCGGTTCCCAGCCCGTAGGTCAGCCACGATCCGATGCTGGGACGCACAAACGTATCGCTTCCGGTATGCAACTCTAGCAGCGCCGCACCGTGCCGAGAATTGGAACCGTGAACCGAGTTGACGAAGCAGATGTCGTCCACATGCCGGGCGATGTGGGGAAACAGGTCGCTGACCGCAAAGCCGCACTGGCCGTATCGACGAAACTTGAACGGTGACCGCAACAGGTTGCCGGTTTGACTGGAAACGACACGCGGCTTGGCGAACGGCACCGGCTTGCCGTCATCTTTTTCTAACTGCGGTTTGTAATCGAAAGTGTCGACCTGTGAGGGACCGCCGTGCATGAATAAAAAGATGATCCGTTTCGCTTTCGGCGTGAAGTGCGGTTGTTGAACGGCCAGCGGGTTTGCTCGTCCGTCGGACGTTGCCGCCGGGCCCTCTTCAGCCAGCAGTCCCGCCAGCGCCAACGCGCCGAAACCGACGCTGCTCTGCCGCAGCATTTCTCGCCGGATCATGGGTCGTGAGTTTGCCGAGTGCCAGTGGGCATTCCAGGCAGAATTCATGGGTGATACCTTACTTAGACCGTTATCGAGAGTGAAACGTAAATTTTGTTCTCGCTTCCAAATCCGAAGCACGAAACAAATTCGAATTCTTAAAATACGAATGTCTGATCTTTCGCAGATTTGGATTTGTTTCGGATTTCGAGGCGTAGCCTTACCTAGTTCCGTGTGCCGCGAAAGGCCGCCAGATCATTGCAGGTCCACAAGTCATTCCACGTACACAAATTCGTTGCAGGCGACAATCGTTCGGCACAGGCTTCGCCAGGCCTGTCTCCGCCGCTCGCCCGACTCGATGCCGGTGGAGGCCAGCGCTTGCTCGGCTCGACCGAGGAATTCGAGCGCGCGGTTGATTTCGGTTTTTGTCGGCCGCCGGCCTAAGGCCCGCCGGTAGGCGCGATCGATCCGCTGTCGGTCGTCGAATTTTTGTTCGAGCAGACGATCCGCCATGGCGCGGGTCTGCTGCGAGACCAGTTGGCTGTTCATCATGAACAGTGCCTGCGGGGCGACGGTGCTCGTCTGCCGGGACCCGCTGAATGTGGCCGGGTCGGGAAAGTCGAAGGTCTGAAAAACGTCGAAGACGGAACTGCGGACCACCGGCAAATAAACCGACCGCCGGGCGTTGTCGTATTCATTCGTAATTTGCGTGCCGGACGAAGTGACGTAGGCCCGGTTCTTAACTTTCAATAACGTCCCCCCCATTTTCAGATCGAGACCGCCGCCGACCGCCAGCACGGCGTCGCGAATCTCCTCGGCCTCCAGACGCCGCCGGTTGACCCGCCAATAGAGTTCGTTTTGCGGGTCGGCCTTGTCGGCAGCAGCGTTGTAGCGGGTGCTCATCTGGTAGGTGCTGGAGAGCATGATCGCACGGTGCAGCGACTTGATCGACCAGCCGCCGGCGACGAATCGGCGAGCCAGCCAGTCCAACAGGCGCGGATGAGTGGGACGTTCGCCGAGCCGGCCAAGATTGTCGAGGCTGCGCACCAGACCCGTCCCAAAATGCCAATGCCAAATACGATTGACCATGACGCGGCTGGTCAGCGGATGGTTCTCGGTGGTCAGCCATTTCGCCAACTGCAATCGACCGCTTTGTGTGTCATCGATCGGCGTTTGGCCTTCGCCGCTGATGATTCGTGGAAAGACCCGGGGGACCTCTTCGCCTAACGTCAGATGGCTGCCTCTTAAATGAATGCGCACGTTGCCGATCTTGCCCTCGGTGACTCCCATCGCCTTGTCGGTGTTTGGACGCGATTTCTCCAGTTCAGCCAGTTCCTTCTTTAGGACGCGGACCTCAGCGGTGTCGTCCTTGTCTTTGCCGGACGCCGATTTGATCTGGGCGCGTTTCCCAGCCAGCCGTTTTTCGAAGGCGACACGCTTTTGTCGGGCCTCTGGAGTTTCCAAAGGCCGCTCGAACCATACGGCGACGACCTTGAAGTTCTCCATCGTCTTCGTGCTTTTGAAGATACCGACCAGGGAGTAGTAGTCGGCCATGGTCAGCGGATCGAACTTGTGGTCGTGACAACGAGCACAACCCATCGTCAACCCCATGAAGGCCATGCTGAGCGTGCCGACCTGTTCGTCGATGATGTCCATCTGCATTTTGACCGGATCGTCCTCGGCCAGTATTTTCGCTCCCAGCGCCAAAAAGCCGGTCGCGATGACACGCGCAAAGTCCGCCTGTTCGTCTCCCGTGGCCGGCAGCAGGTCGCCGGCAAGCTGCTCTTGCACAAAACGGTTGTAGGGCTTGTCGCTGTTGAACGCCCCGATGACATAGTCGCGGTAATGATAGGCGTTGGCATAGGAGAGGTTTTCGTCCAACCCGTTCGAGTCGGCATAGCGGGCGACGTCGAGCCAGTGCCGGCCCCAGCGTTCTCCGTAGTGCGGCGAACTCAACAGACGATCAACCAGCCGGGCGAACGCGCCGGGAGAATCGTCCGCTAAAAAGGCGTCGATTTCTTCCGGAGAGGGTGGCAGACCAATCAGGTCGAACGTGGCCCGCCGAATCAGCATTCGTTTGTCGGCAGGCGGCGCCGGAGGAAAACCGGCTGCTTCCAAACGCGCCAGTACAAAACTGTCGAGCGGCGACTTCGGCCAATCGGTGTTCCGAATGGCAGGCAGATCGGGATCAACGGGCGGCTGAAACAACCAGAATGACTTCTGTTCCTGCGTGAACAGCGGACCGGTCTTCTTCTTGTTTCTCGTTTTGGGGACCGGCAGCGGTTTGGCGTTGGGCCAAGGGGCCCCCATCTTCACCCAGGCGGTCAAGGCGACGAGTTCGGCGGTCGGCAGCTTCTCCTTGGGAGGCATCTTCAACAGTTCACCATGATTGATCGCGCTGATCAACAGGCTCTGCTGCGGCTTGCCGGGCACAATCGCCGGACCCAAATCGCCTCCTCGCAGCATTCCCGCCAGTGAGTCGAGCTGCAGACCATTTTCCGGATCGTCACCGCTGTGGCAGTCGTAACACCGGTTGACCAAGATCGGCCGCACCCTCTTCTCGAAGAATTCCAAGGGCTTCAACGTCGGCGCATCAGCCAGCACCGGGAGGGCCGCTCCCGCCGCAATGAGGACTCCAAATACCCGCCGATAGCCAAACATTGTGAGGCTCCCACACGTTATTCGTCCGCATCCCCCCCCAGTCAGTTTGAAAAGCCAAGGGGACGAACTATTTTAACCGAAATGGCTGTTTTTGCGACCTAATTGCTTATCCCAACGAAAAATATGACATGGCATTTCGATCTCCTGCGCGGAGACGCCGCCGGCAATTCATTCGCAGATTCGGTCGCTTATCATGAAAATTGCCCTGTCCAGGTTCAATCGGTCTTTTCCGATTTGTCACGAACGGCTACAAAAAGCTGCCGTGATCACGGACCGTGGTGAGAGGATGACAGTTTGAAGTGACACGACCGGAGGTGATGTCAGGGGCCGGGCCCCTTAAAATCCCCAAGAAATAGGCAGGTTTCTCGGGCCTGTGTGGCCCACTATGCCGCAAGCGGCAAGCAGAATAATGAAACTGGACGTATTGATTTTCGGCGGCGGAGCGGCTGGGTTGTGGCTGCTGGACGAACTGGTCCGCCGCGGTCGGCGCGTCGCGCTGCTGGAAGCGGCAGAGCTGGGACGCGGACAGACCGCCGGGTCACAGGGGATCATTCACGGCGGGTTGAAATACACGCTGGCAGGCCTGTTGACGCGGTCAGCGGCCAATATTCGCGAGATGCCGCTCGTGTGGCGTGAGTGTCTGGCCGGTCGCCGAGATCCGGTCCTCAACCGAACACGGCTCCGCTCGGAATTCTGTTACCTGTGGCGGACCGAATCGATCCGTTCACGGTTAGGGATGATCGGCTCCAGGTTTGGTTTGCGGGTCTCTCCGAAAGAATTGTCCGACGACTGCCGGCCCGATGTGCTGAAACGATGTCCCGGTCCGGTCGCCCGGCTCGACGAACAGGTGATTGCCCCGGTCGAATTTCTGGCGGACTTGAGCCTGCGGAATACCGATCGCTTGCTGCGCATCGATGTAACAAATGGATTGCAGTTCGAGACAGACGGTCCCGGCCACGTGCGGTCCGTTCGGCTGCGGAATCCCATTTCGGAAGCAGGACTCGAATTGCAACCAAAGTCCATCGTTTTGACCGCCGGTGCCGGCAATTCAGAACTACGACAGCGTGTGGGGTTATCGAGCTCGGCGATGCAGCGGCGGCCGCTGCACATGCTGTTATTGCGGGGCAAACTTCCGTTCCTCAACGGCCACTGTATCGATGGGTCGCGGACGCGAGTGACGATCACCTCTGAGATTGATTCCGCCGGACGGACCATTTGGCAGGTCGGCGGACAGCTTGCCGAAGATGGTGTCGGCATGGACGAGCGGACGTTGATCATTCGGGCCAAAACGGTGTTGGAGATGGTGATTCCCGGACTCGACCTTTCAGAAACCCAGGGGGCGGCCTATCGTATCGACCGCGCCGAAGGGGCAACACGGTCGGGGAGACGGCCCGAAAACGTTCAACTGCTTCGCGAGGGTAACGTGATCACCGCCTGGCCGACCAAGCTGGCGCTGGTTCCGCAATTGGCCGCAGAAATTGCCCAAGCCTTGGGCTCGAACGAAATCGGGGACTCGCAGCGGCTTCAGCTACCGAATGACTGGCCGCGACCGGTCGTTGCCAGTGCGCCGTGGGAAACGTGTCGACATTGGCAGCGCCTCGATTCCGCTGAATTTGTCTCCGAACGCGCTGCATGATTCTCTTGAGTCTGCTCCCGAACAGGCAGAGACAATGATCCAACGCTCGCTCGGCCGAACCGGCTTCTGCATCAGCCCCATCGGGTTCGGGTCATTCAAAATTGGCCGAAACCAGAAGATCAAGTATCCCCAGAGGTACGACCTTCCGGACGAAGTAACCGTCGAACGGCTGCTGAACGCCGTGCTCGACATGGGCATCACCTACCTCGATACCGCGCCCGCCTACGGACTAAGCGAAGAACGGATCGGACGGGCTGTTTCGCATCGGAGAAAGGAATTTGTGCTGTCGACCAAAGTCGGCGAGACGTTTGCCGGAGGAAAATCGATCTACGACTACTCGACCGATGCCATCCGTGCCAGCGTTCACCGCAGTCTCCGGCGGTTGCGGACCGATGTTCTCGATCTCGTGTTCATCCACTCGGATGGCAACGACCTGATGATTCTTAGCCAAACCGACGCCGTAGAGACCCTGCTCGATCTGAAGCGACAGGGGCTTGTCAAAGCGGTCGGCCTGTCGGGAAAAACCGTCGAGGGAGCCCGGCGGTCGCTGAGCTGGGCCGACGTGATTATGGTCGAGTACCACCTCAGCGACCGCTCCCACGAAGAGGTGATCGCCGAAGCCGCAGCACAGGGTCGAGGCGTGGTCGTCAAAAAAGGGCTGGCATCCGGACACCTGGATGCCGGGGCGGCGGTCCGTTTCGTGCTCGCAAACCGTCAGGTGAGCAGTCTGATCATCGGCGGATTCAATCCCGATCACATCCGCCAAAACGTGGCCATAGCAGAGTCCGCTCTGGTGCAGTCGTCTGGCTGACCGATTCTGTCCGGAGTTGCGCCGCTGGGCGCATTAGGAGCTGTTGGTGATTTTCAGCCTGCCCTCCAAACGGAGTTGAGTGCAGTACCATTAAGTGGTACTATTCTTCAATGGGCAAGCACGAGAAGACTTTGCAAGCCATATTTTCGGATCTGGTGCGTTCGAACGTCGAGTGGTCGGACATCGAAGCCAATGGAGCAGAAATCAGTGAGGGCAGAGGTTCTCGTGTCCGAATCGCACTGGGTGGAGTGCGGTCTGTGTTCCATCGGCCTTATCCCAGCAAAGAAACGGACAAAGGCACAATTCACTCGATGCGACGGTTTTTGACAGAAGCGGGAGTCACCCCATGATGCAGTACAAGGGCTACATCGGAAAAGTGGAATATGATGCGGAGAAGCACAGCCTTCACGGAGAGGTGGTGGGGATCCGCGATGTGGTCACGTTTCAGGGAAAGTCTGTCGATGAGCTTCACGAGGCGTTCGAGGATTCGGTGGATGATTACCTGGAGTTTTGCAAGCAGAGGGGCGAAGAACCGGATAAGCCCTGCTCGGGCCGATTTGTCCTGAGAATCAATCCGGCGCTGCATCGAAAAATCAACCTGTTGGCCGGTGCATCCGGCAAGAGTCTGAACGCTTGGGTGAGCGAATGCCTGGGTCGAGAAGTTGCCAAACAGATGCCAATTGGCAAGTCCCGCAGGAAGACAACGACCCGTACGAAACCGAAAAACATTAAGCAGCGCACGAGATCCAAAAATAAGTAGCCCGACACACGCGGCTCGATGTCTCATGCCTTGCGAATAAAGTGGGCCGCGTAGCTGCGGATGTGCTGGCCGTTCAAGACGTGGAACATCCGCAGTTGCCCGATCGTTTGCTGGCTGAAGCGGCTCAAGGGGACGTGGACGATCTTCTTGCCGTACCGACTGGCCAGCCGTCGCCAACCCGCGCCCGGCGGCGCGTGACTGAGCAGGGCGATGTGACGTTCGTCACTATGGTGAAAAGCGGCGGCCAGCAGCCGTTCCTCCAGTGTATCGGCGAAGTCGAACTGCGGATCGCGCCAAATATCGGGGATCGGTCGCGGCGGGAACAAAAACATCGCTCCGCCGTAGCGGGCCAGCGCAATCCCCGGGCCGACCATTTCCTGTATGAAGTCGGTGGCAAAGAGCGATAAGGTCGATTCATCGTGGTGTTCGGCATGCCAGGTGATCCGCCACGGGTAGTCACGAGGATCGGCCGGTGAATCGAAGAGCATCACCACGCAGTCGAGACTGCCGCGCGTCGGCGGAAAAACCTTCACGTACAGCTCGCCGGTGTGCCAATTACGCAAGGTTTCACGGATGTCGAGGCCATCCTTGAGGCTGGTGGAAAATTTCTCGCTGCGGGCCAGGTCGGTGCCCATGATGGCCCGGGCTGTCTCCTTCACGTGTGTGCGAAACTTCTCGATGTTCACATCTTCCGGCGGCCAGCTACACTGACCGAACGGGTCCCACTGCATCTCCCAGCGACGCTGTTGAGAGTTCGGTGGTCGCGGTTTCAGTTCGCAGCTCCGCCATGACAGGGTATGTCCGGGCAAACGGTTCTTCATGCAAACCACGTCGCCGTCCGGCAGCCGGGCTTCGTCAATTCCCATGCTAAGCGACGGAAAGGGAATCTGTGCCGTGTAACCATACTCCCGGGCCGTTTCAACCAGACAAATGGCGAACTGATCGCCAGCCGTCTGCTGAGCGGCGACCACCAGAGTGTACAAGTCCGGAGTCATCCGCCGCTCGACCAGGGCCAAGTTCCGAGCGTACTGAAAGTAGAGCGACAGCAACTTAGGCGTGATTGTCCGGGCGCGGGATTTCAGCGCGGCTTGATAGCGGTCGCGGCAGGTCAGCAGCATTTCCTTGATGCCGTCGATCGACAGGTTCTCATCGTCGTCCAATTCGGCGCGGGCACGTTCATACAGCGACGTTATAAACGGCAGTTCACCCAACAGAAAAATCAACGACGACGGCTCGGCCGCAAAAATGTCTGTCTCTTCGACGAGATCGTCCTCGGCTGTCTGTTCGATATTTTCGGAATACGCCTCGCGGATCCAGGGCCAGTCCAACATCGAGCAGACGAAGAGAATCGACTGATACTGAAATTCCAACTCGCGCAGCCGGCTGGCCATGCGAACCGCCCGATCGCGAGGTTGGCCTGCGGGAAGCCGTGAAATGGCCGGAAGAACGGCGGCGGCGAACTTATCGGCCGAGACTTTTTTTAGTACGTAGGGGTCCGGCAACACCGCCGAGAGGACGCGGAACTCGGCCGTTTCCAGGTCGACAAAGGCCCGCGGAATTCGTTCCTGCAGCGCGATTCGCAACGCCGCGATCACCCCCTGGCAGGGATCGATCGGAACGTAGCTGACGGTGCGCCCGGCTTCGTTTTCGTCACCGGGGTGCTGCGACCACAGCTCGGCGGGGAATGTTCGCGGCTGCTGCTGAAGCACGACCGAGATGCTCGGCAGAAACTCGATTGCCCGTTCCACGTCGTGCTGAAACGACGGCGGCAGCGGCACCGCCAGACAATCGAACTCGTGCGAGAGCATGGTCCGGCGGACTTCGATCGCAAAGTCACCGCTGCCGTGAATGATGGGCAGAGCGTTGATCTGCGGGCTAATTTTCAGAAAATCGGAGAGCATGTCCTGAACAAGTTAAACCAAACGAAAAACGGCGGTGGGTCAATACTGCTCGACTAAGTCCCGCATGTCGCATGCAAAGTCGCCCAGACGCAAAGGAAAATAGGGAGATTTCAGTGATCGAAAAAATATCTTCGTGAGGTGGACCCTTGAGGAACCGAGGCACGCTTAACTTTGCATCATCTTTGTCTTTTGGCGTCCTTGCCTCGAAATGATCCTAATGAAGCTTACACTTTGAGTTTGTAATTTTCACTCGTAAAGGCGCTACACGGCGTGGACAGTTACCAATGAAATCTTGAGACAAATGGTCACGAAGTTCGTCAAGGACGTCGAGAATTGTTCGGATCAGAGAGGGAGGCAAAGAGAAGGGGAGATGCACAGAAGGAGCCGTTTCTTGCTCTCTCCTGAAATTCTCCAACGCCTTGTGGGGCTGATGCCACAGGTGTTGGCTCGACGTCGTTGAAGGCAAATACATGGTCTCCGGCATGTCGTGACTCAAACGCAACGCCAGACGTCCCTATTAGGCGCTTGATTCCGCTGCTCCGGGATGTAAGAATGAAGTTAAGTATACAGTCTCTCGGAAGATGTGCAGTTCTGCTGAGGAGTTCCATATCGGCGGCATCTTCGGTTCGTGTCTTCAGCGTGAAACACTAAGAGAATCAGGACCATTTGTTGAACCAGTCTCGGTAAGGCGATTCTATGAAATTTCTTGAAGGTCATACGGTCGGGATTGATCTGGGGACGACGTACTCCGCCATCGCACAACTCGCCAAAGATGGTACTCCCCGTTTATTGAAGAACGCGGACGACCGAACGATTACTCCGTCGGTCGTGTTGCTCGGTGACGACGGAGTCGTGATGGTCGGCCCCTCGTTCGAGCGGATTGCGATCGAAGACCCCCAACACGTCGTCGAGTCGATTAAAAGGCAGATGGGAAACAAGGATTATCACGTTGTCTACCAGGGCAAGAAACTCACGCCGGAGTTTGTCTCGGCCTTGATCCTCAAGAAGTTGAAGCAGGACGCCGAGGCGCGGATTGGGACGATTACCAACGCCGTGGTTACGGTTCCCTATTATTTCAACGACGTGCGGCGCAAGGCGACTCAAGACGCCGGCCGAATTTCCGGATTGAACGTCATCGACATTGTCAACGAGCCGACCGCCGCCACGCTGGCCTACGCCTGGAACAAGGGCGAATTGGGACGTACAGACATCGCATCGCGGGAAAAAATTATTCTGGTTTACGATCTGGGCGGCGGAACGTTTGACGTGACGGTGGTCAAATATACGCCGACCAGCTTCCACGTGCTGGCCACCGATGGTGACGTGATGCTGGGTGGTCTGGACTGGAGTCGCCGCATCGTCGACCACGTCTCTGAGCAATTCCAGCGCAAATTCGGCGAAGATCCCCGCGAAGATCCACAAACCCTGCAAATTATGTCGCAGGAATGTGAGGACGTGAAACGAGAATTGAGCGAACAAACTCAAATCCCGATGAACGTCTACCACAAGGGAAAGACGTTGACGGTCGCTCTGACGCGCAGCGAGTTCGAGCGGATGACCAGTGATCTCCTTCAGCGGACCAAAGACACCACGGAACTGGTGCTGCAGCAGGCTGGCATCAAGCGGGAATCGCTCGACGAACTGGTACTGGTGGGCGGTTCCACCTACATGCCGGTCATCGAAAAAATGCTCAAGGACGTTTGTCAAATGGAACCGAGCCGTGACATGTTGCCCGAGGCGGCGGTCGCTCATGGAGCCTGCATTCACGCGGCGATTCTGGAAGCGAGGGAATTTGGGGACAAAAGCCATATGGCGCAAGCGATTATCAATCGCCTGCTGGCGGTGCAGACCCGCGACGTCAATTCGCATTCACTGGGCGTCAAGCTCACCGACCCACAGAACAAGGACCGCCAGGTCAACCACATCATGATTCCCAAGAACACGGCCATTCCGTTCAACAAGACACACCGGTTTGTCACCACCTCTGACAACCAGCAGCGGGTGCATGTCCATGTGCTCGAAGGAGAAGCATCCGATCCCGACGCCTGCTCGCTGATCGGCGATTTTCGTGTTGTCAATCTGCCGGCCAACCTGCCGGCTGGCTCACCTGTGGAATTGACCTACAGCTATGATCGCAACGGTCGAATCCGCGCCACAGCGGTCGAGCTGACCGGCAACAACGAAGCGGACACCGAAATCGTACGTGATTCCGGCCTCGACAAGACCGGGATGGAGGCCTACAAGACGCTGGCCAAGGGCTACAGCATCGAGTAAGCGATGCACACCAGCACTATCGTGGTGGCAATCAAAATGGGCATGCTGTGCGCGATATTCGATGATCAGGCACGAAGACGTTTTGGCTGCGGCCGGCAAATCGGTCACGACGGAAATAGGCCGGATTCGAACCCAGTTTTCGCTCGATGCGCCGAGTCACCCACTCGGATTAGCCGACGCACAACAGAACATAGCCGCATCAACAGAAAGTGAAGACACGTGGCATTGGACGTCTACAAGGACTGGCTCGGCATTCCCGAAGGCCCGCGGCCACCTGATCATTACGAACTGCTCAGACTGGTCAAGTTCGAAGACGACGTCGAGAAGATTCAGCAACATTACACCAAGCTGAACGGACACGTCCGCAAGTATCAGACCGGCCGGTATTCATCCGAGTCGCAGGAGCTACTCAACGAACTCGCCCGCGTCATGCTTTGTCTGACCGACCCGGAACGGAAACGTGAATACGATGAGGGTCTCGGCCGCGAGTTCGATAACGCTGTGGATGTTCTCGGCCGAAAGTCACTGGGCGATTGGTTGATGGAAGACGATCACCTCACTCGCGACCAGTTGTCGGAGGCGGAGGTGTTCGCCGATGCCCGGGGTCTGTCGCTGCGCGATGCCGTCGTGCAGATGAAGCTGGTCGACATCAGAACCGCCACGCAGGGGCTGGCCCAGGAACTGGGACGTCCGTTTGTCGATTTGGCCGAGATGGTCCCTGACGATTCGGTCCTCGATCAGCTTCCGAGGAATGTCGTCAAACAGAACGCCATTTTGCCGCTCTTTGTTGACGACGATGTGTTGTTGATTGCTTGCGCTTACGAATCGACGCTGGAACTGGAAGAGGAGATGCGGTTGCGGTTCGACATGCCGATGCGGGCTGTGTTGGCGACGCCACTGGCCGTGAATCAGGCCCTCGCCAAATACTATGCCCCCGGCATGCGCGACGAAGCGGTTGTCAATCAGGTCGCAGCCTCCCCGTCTAAAAAGAAGCAATCCAAACAGGCCGCCCCGAAAAAACGTAAATTGGCCTCGCAAATGTCGAGTGATGAAAAACGGCAGCAGATGTTGCTCGGCGTGATCATTCTGTGCTGGAGTCTCGTGGGAGCAGCAGCGATCGGTCACTTTGTGATCACGCCGCTGCTCGAAGCAATCGTGCCGTTGCTCGGAGGGTTCGGGGTTTACGGCACCATTGGGCTGGTGGCCCCAATTGCCACTTGGTTCGTTTGGACGAACTACGGTTGGTCGAACTACATTAAGAAGTAACGTCGATCGAACCGGATTGCTGCCGCAAGTTCCAGACCCGTTTCTGCCCACCACAATCGCTTGCACCGGGTGGGCGAAGCCGACCCTCGGCCTCAGAGGCTCACAGGCACGATGCGGTTTGAACCGCCGGCAATGGAAATTCCGGTTGTCTCTGTTTCGCGGCGCAAGCACAAGTCGCACCGGTTCGATCACGGTCGTTCGTTTCGATTTCGCGCCCCTATTCGGGCGCGGCGGATTTTTGACTGTCGCTCCGCAAAAGGTAGAGTTCCCCTGGATCGACTTTTCGCCGATCCGTAACGGGAACGTAGATCATGACGCGCATCGGCAGTGTCGGCAGCCTGGGAACCGAGCAGTTGCGGGCTCTCAGTCGGCTGACCGAGATCGGAAAAGCCATCTCTCAGAACCAGCAGTGGATCAGCACCCTCAATCGGATCAACTCGGCCAAGGACGATCCTTCTGGTCTGGTTCAGGCAACTCTGTTGGAAGCAGAGCTGACGGCGGCCGAACAGGCATCCAAAACAGTGACCCGCGCCAGCGCGCTGCTGGCCACCGCCGACGCGGCCGCCGGCGAAGTCCTCACACAGCTACAGTCGGCCCGTACGTTGGTGCTGGCTGCCGCCGATGAAACACTCTCATCCTCTGCGGTGGCCGGAAATCAGGTACAGGTCGACGAAATCATCCGCACCGTCAACAGGCTCGCCAAAACCGAATTTTCCAGTAAACGACTTCTAGACGGCTCAGCCGGTTTTCGCACTACGGGCGTCGACACCACTAAAATCCTCGACATCGACGTGCTCGACAAAACCACCACCGATGACGTCTCGGTCAGCATCAATGTCACACAGCAGGCAACACAACAGACCTACCGCTACAGTGACGGCGCGCTCGGCTCCGACACCACGCTGGTTGTCACCGGGCCGGACGGTACAACGACCGTCGAATTGAACAGCGGCGCCAATACGCAGACCATCACCGATGCCTTCAACGCCATCACGTACGCGACGGGGATCACGGCCACCCGCATCGACGCCAGCAACATCGACTTCACCACGGTCGAATATGGATCAGATGTCACGTTTTCGATCTCGGCGACAGCGGGAACCTTCGACACAACAACTCAGCAGACCGGAACCGATGCCCTGGCCACCATCAACGGGCAACAGTTCACCGGAGACGGCACGGTCTTCAACGTGAACACCAATCAACTTTTGCTGGCGATTGAACTCGATCCGTCGGCCAGCGGGAACCTGAGTCCCTTCACTGTCTCCGGAAATGGTTTGGAGTTCATTATCGGCTCGCAGGTCAGCAGCACGGCGAGAATTGGGCTGGGGAACATGCACACGTCGATCCTCGGCGGCGTGATCGGTAAGCTCTCGTCGATTGCCAGCGGCGGCGCCAACACGCTGACGGCTGGAAAAACGGCCGAAGCTCTGAAAATCCTCGACGACGCCATCGCCGACGTCAGCCGGACGCAGGCCATCATCTGCGGTTTTAAGAAGTTTACGCTCGATAGCTCCAGCCGCATCCTCGACATTCAGATCGAAAACGTCTCCTCGGAGTTCTCGGCGATTCAGGATACCGATCTGGCCCTGGAAGTGGCGAAATTGGCGAATAACCAACTACTGGAAAAGTCCACGTTGCAAGCACTTTCG
This sequence comes from Planctomycetota bacterium, assembly GCA_963582395.1. Classification (GTDB taxonomy): domain Bacteria; phylum Planctomycetota; class Planctomycetia; order Planctomycetales; family Planctomycetaceae; genus CAUZTK01. The sequence goes on from CAUZTK010000001.1 coordinate 47,277, forward strand.
ATTATGAACCTGCGCAATCAGGAGGTCTTGGGCTTTCTTGCGAGCACCGTGAGACGATTCCAACCGTCTCTGAACAAAATACGGACGGAAACTACCAACATGAGCATCGCAGCACTCTCGGCGGCAGCACAGTCTTCTCTGATCGGACTCCTCAACGTCTCTCGAGAAGTTGAGGAGTCGCCGCCGACGTATCCCGAGGTATTTCGCCGGAACCGGACTCGAGCTTCTCATCGTCACTCGATGCGATTAGCCGTCTGCCCGAACTGCGACAGCAGGCATTGACCAACGTCAGTGTTTTTAGCGCCGTCGAAGATCTCTTTGCCGAAATGGCCTCGCTGCCACGGCTGTGACCCTCGGTCTGAAACTGTTCGCGTTCTCTCGCTGGAATTGCAAGCCGACCCACCGCTTGCGGCATAGCGGACCACACAGATTCGCGAAACCTGATCTCCCTTGTATGTTGTCAGATGGCGATTCCATTAAGGAAAATACGAATGCCGTTGTTGTGGCTGCGGAGCGTAGCGGAGCAGCCACAACAACGGCGGCCGACGATAGATCGATCCCCCTCAGG
>CAUZTK010000002.1:0-36851 GCA_963582395.1 Planctomycetota bacterium
TGAGACGGACGAAAATGACACCAAGTCTTGGGACGACAGACCGGCTGGCGATATAATCGAGTCAACTGACCGCATGGGCCGTCGGAACACGATCTATCTGGGAAATGTCGGATAAGGTAGCCATGAATCCAGGAAAATAACCGAGAGCTTGAGTTGTTGCGGTGACAGTCACAGCCCCTCCTGCACTCATGGCTTCCTTATCAACCCTTCTTGACCTCGCCCGAGAAACAAGATCTGGTGAACTGATAGGAATGATTTTGCTGGTCGGTTTTGAAACAGAGTGCACCGAATCGACAGGATCAACTTGCTCCACTGGAATCCTGTCGATCTGTTTTTAGAGAAGCTTGTCAAAATACAAGTTGTTGAACGTTTGCACTGCAGAAGGCGCAATTGATTTGGCGGAAGGCTTTCGATAAGCTTCAACTGGTTGGTGTCAGCCGCATTGTCTGCTGCGTACAGGGGAGTCAGATCGCAATGAAAGCCAGCAATCAACTTTGGAAGGAACGTCTCTTGGACAAGCTGCCAACACAGCTTGCCGATGAGATCGACACCTTTGATCTGGAGATCGAGGTACGATGCCAGGACAAGCTCGATGAAAAAGTCTTTGCCGAGACGCGGTTGCGCCGGGGCGTCTACGGCCAGCGCTATGACAATGGCCAGCGCTACGACGGCGTCCAGACCCGGCACCTGGACTATTCGGGTGATAAGAATACCAAGGGACCCAACACCGTCTGGGACGCGCCGGGAATGCAGCGAATCAAGATCCCCTACGGCGGCATCACGCCCCGACAGTTGGAAGTGTTGGCAGATTTGGCCGAGGAATATTCCGACGAGATTGCCCACATCACCACGCGGCAAGACATCCAGTTGCACTTCGTTCATATCGAGAATACCCCGACACTCATGCGACGCTTAGCCGAGGTCGGCATTACCACCCGCGAGGCTTGCGGCAATTCGGTCCGAAACATCACCGGCTGCCCGTTCGCCGGTGTCTGTCCGGACGAGGCTTTCGACGTGACCCCCTACGCGCATGCCCTGACGCGTTTTCTGCTGGGACATCCGGACGCGCAAAACTTCGGCCGCAAATTCAAGCCCACATTCAGCGGCTGTACACAGCACTCTTGCGGCCTGGCTGCTATGCACGACTTGGGTTTCACCGCGGTCACCCGCATGGTTGACGGCCGGGAGAAGCGGGGCTTCCGGTTTGTGGTCGGCGGCGGACTCGGGGCCGTGCCGCGTCAGGCCAAACTGTTCGATGAATTCTTGCCGGCGGAGGAAGTCCTGCCCATATCGCAGGCCATAGCACGGGTTTTCGCCCGTCACGGCGAGAAAAAGTCTCGCAGCCGCGCGCGGATGAAGTTTCTCATTAGTCACTGGGGCATCGAGAAATTCAAGCAGGAGGTCCTCGAAGAACGGCGCAAGCTTCCCGAAGATCCACGCTGGTCGGAATATCTGCAAGGGACCGAGACAGAGCAAGAAACACCGCTCAAACCAGCGAGCAAATTACCGACCGTGGAAGGGAACGAACGACTCGACCGCTGGCTAAAGACCAATCTCCGCCAGCAGCGTCAGCCGGGATACGTCACCGCGACGGTTGCGCTTCCGCTGGGCGACATCACGGCCAACCAGTTGCGGGCATTGGCCGACATTGTTTGCCGTTTCACCAACGGCACACTCCGCACGACGGTCGAACAGAACTTCGTCATCCGCTGGGTCAGCCAGTCCGATGTTCCGGCGCTCTTCGAGGCGCTGGACGCTGCGGGGCTCGGCGAAGCGGGCGCCAGCAACATTCTCGACATCGTCGCCTGTCCCGGCACCGACACGTGCAAGCTGGGCATTTCGTCGTCACGGGGGCTGGCAGCCGAACTCAGGAATCGCTTGGCCGAAAAAAGCTTTCAGATGGACCAGGCGATTCAGGACCTGCACATCAAGATCAGTGGCTGCTTTAACAGTTGCGGGCAGCAGCACGTGGCCGACATTGGATTTTACGGAGTCAGCCGGCACGTCCAGGGGTTCAAAGTCCCATTTTTCCAGGTCGTTTTGGGCGGCCAGTGGGAGCAGAATGCAGGTTCTTACGGGCTGCCGATCGTCGCCATTCCGTCCAAGCGAATCCCCGACGCCGTGGGGCGGATTACAGATCATTACCTGCGGATGCGCCAGCCGGGCGAAAGGTTTTCGCAGTTCATCCAGCGTACCGGCAAAGCGCAGATCCGTCAGATGCTCGACCCGCTGACGCAAGACCTGCCCGAGCACGATGCCGATCCCTCGTTCTACTCCGACTGGGCCGATCCGCGGGAATACAGCACGGGCGACATCGGCAAAGGCGAGTGCGCCGGCGAGGTGATCTCGGCCTACGAGTTCGCCATGGCCAATGATCAAGTCGGCCAAGGCCATCGTGCAGATTCAGTACGACGATGTGTCGAACGACCCCGAGGAGGTCGTCGACGAGTTCCGTGACCGCTTCTACGACACTGAGCTCTTCTTCGACCCGTACGCCGGGGGCAAGTTTGCACATTATCTGTTCGCCGCTCACCAGCAGGCCGGCACCCCGTTCACCTCTGAATCGGTCCATCATACGATTGAGGAGGCTCAACTGTTTATCGAGGCCGTCCATAGCTGTTACAACACCCGAATGAGAACGGAGGCGCCGGCCTCTCCGTAGGCCTCGATCACGCAAGCCATGGACCTACAACATATCAATGTCAAGATCTACGTGGACGACGAGCTGACGGTTGATCCCGCCCGCTTTATCGAAGTCTTCCACCGTTGGATCCGGGAACGGACACTGGAAGAGTTGCTCATCGATGTGGCCGACTATCGCCACGTGCCGGACGGTCCCGGTGTGCTCCTCATTGGTCATGAGGCCGATTACAGCATGGACAATAGATCGGGCCGCTACGGACTGCGCTACAACCGCAAGGCGCCGCTAGAGGGCAGTAACCAAGATCGCTTCCTGCAAGCGATGCGATCTGCCGCCCATGCTTGCCGGCTACTCGAAGCCGAGTTCAAAACGGAAGGCCCGCTGAAATTCAGCCGGCAGCACTTCGAGCTGTTCATCAATGACCGCGCCCTGGCGCCCAATACCCCTGAGACCTACACAGCCTGCTGGCCGGAGTTGGAGGCGTTCCTCAAGACTTTGCTCGGTGGCCGTGACGAGTTCAGCCTGAAACACCATAGCAGCGACCCGCGCAGCCGCTTTGGCGTGAGCGTCACGCTCACCCAGCCCGTCGACCTGGCCGCGATCGTCGATACGCTTCCCTGAAGCGGGGTCCTAATAGCGATCGCCTAGGAAACTTTTTCGGCCGCCGCCTCTTCCTGCAGCCCAAAACTGCAGGGGCTGATCTCGACGGCATCAAACGGGCAGCGGGAATTGGTGATCGCTCATTTTTGAGCGGACTGATTCTTGTGGTGCCAGGCGCAAAGATCCACCAACGGACAGCCTGTGCAGCCGTTTTCAGTGCAATGGTTCTGGTAGAAGAGATCATCTCTCCGGCCACTATTTCCGCAAGCCTGGCAGCGAGGACGAGACTTCAAACAGTGATGTCGCCCCAACTCAACGATCTGGGCATGAAAATCTCGGAGCAGGGCTATCTCGCGAGACACGCCGGGGTCGAATGAAAAATCATCATAAAGTGAGAGGCTGGAGAGCAGATGAGTCTGGAAGAATTGTCTGAGAAATGCGTAAGGCCGATCCCAGAAACGATCATCCAGAAAACAGAACAACCGCACCCGTTGGAACGTTCGGCGGGCGTAGGAATCGACGATGAAACACGGATGCTGATCGCCAGCGTAAAGCAGAATGCAATCAGCTGTTTCTTCGCCAATGCCGGGAAAACTCAGCAAGTCATGTCGCAGGGCTGCCGTGTCGGCAGAGTGAAGATAAGGCTCGATTTCTGAAAACCTTCGATCCAGAATCGATTGGGCCAAGCCAATCAGCCGGAGAGCTTTGGTCGGAGCAAAAGAGACCGGATGGATGATGTGGCGAACCTTCTCGGAGGCTGCTGCGCTTAGCTCCGGCAACCCAAGCAGGCCATTTTTCTGCAATCGGCCCAACGCCTGGTAAGCTGTTGTCCAATTGCATTGCTGGACCAAGAGTGCCGTCAGCGTCGTTTCCCAAGACGTTCCGGGCCACCACTGTTTGGCGTAACCAAAATGTTCTCGCAGGGTAGTATAAAGCTCGTGGAGTTCTTTCGCGACTTCGGGAAAGTATTGGCCGGGCTGCCAATGGTTTTGCCTTCGGCGAAGACTCATCCTGCTGGACCGAGGAACGCGCTGCTAGAAACAAGAAACAGCATAAGATGCAGCTTCTGCATCCGATGGTGTTCGTCGAGCACGAACTTCTCGTAGTTCCACAGTTCGGTGAGCCGGCTGCGAATCGCTGTCCGCTGGGGGATCGATTCCAGATAGTGGAATGTAACTTTGTTCTGGGCTGCGACCCAGTCGGCCACCTCTTTCGACTTGCGAACATCTTGTTCGAGCCAACGGTACAGGTCGGCGACTTTTGTGCCGTGATAATCGTCGACGTGATCCACGCGGCGGGTCTCCGGGTAGTGGATGCGTTTTGGTTCATCAGCGGTGGCTATGCTGCAGACGGCAGCGAAAGTAGCCAGGACGAAGGCAACCAGTAGCGTGGTTCGCGACATGGGGATCTCCTTGGTCGACTGCTCCCGGGGTTTCGCGGAGGTCAGCGGCCGATGCTCTATCAAACAGCGACCTATTCTGTCGCAAGCGGTCGGCGATGGAAAGTCAGCACCGTGAAGAAGAACGTGCCTCCCGGCACCACAGCACGACGATAATGTGGCATACCATCAGCGTACTGAACTCCGCCTCAAAGGTCATGCACGGGTGCATGACTTACGGTTTCGCCGGTTGATCCAGAAGTCGGCTGAGGTCACGGACACGGCCGAAATAGAGTTCCAAATCGGCCTGCAGACGGCCGACGTCGCCGCCGTATCCCAGCCGGCGAGCCAGGTAATCGAACTCCTCGCTGCCGGGCGGCGGAACGGTCAGGTCTTTGGCATGGCCGCGGACCATCCGCAGCGCATCGATCAGTTGCCGCTGGAACACGTATGCTTCTCGAAGCTGTGTATGATCGGCCGCTGAGAGAATGCCGGCGTGTTCGAGGGCCGCCAATGCTTGCCGCGTATTCGTGGCCCGCAACGACGGAACGCGGCGTCCATACGTCATCTGAAGCCCCTGCACCAGGTACTCGCTGTCGACAAGTCCGCCCGGGCTGACTTTGGCATTCAGGGTGCCGGCTTTGACCAATTGCAGTTCCTGCTTTTCGCGCATGCCACGCATGGCAGCCACGTCGAACGGTTCAGTGGTGTAGACCAGCTCATCACGCAAACGGACGATGCGCTCTCCAAACGCGGTGTCGCCGGCAATAGGTCTCAGTTTGACCAATGCTTGTCGTTCGTACGGCCAAGCTGCCCCCTCTGTACCAAAATACGTGCGGAACGCGTCGAGCGTTATGGACAGACTGCCGGCGCGGCCGTAAGGCCGAAGACGCAAATCGACCTGAAAGATGCCTTCCTGCCGGGAGTGAATGGTGTGCGTGAACGACTCGACCAGTTTTTGGAAGTACTCTGAGACGGTTAGCGTTTCCGGACCGTCGGTCCTGCCGTCGTCTTCGTAAATGAATATCAGCTCGATGTCCGAGGCAAATCCGAGCTCCCGCCCGCCGCACTTTCCCAGCGCAGCAACACAGCAGGGGCAAACGCGGTCGTCGGCCAGTCGAGGTTCGCCATGTTTCGCCCGCAGTTCATCGTCGCAGATTCGGTAGGCCGCCTCGACGACGACCTCAGCCAGATCGGTCAGTTCGGCCGAAAACTGTCCGAATTCAGTGATGTGTCCCAGGATGTGCCGCATGTCGGTACGGAACATTTCACGATCTTTGAAGGCGTTCAGCCGCTGCCGACGTTCTTGGGGATCGGTGATTCTCGTCAGTTCCTGGACCAGTTCGCGTTGCAGGATTGCTTTCGGTTTGCACCGGGCCAGGGCTTGTACGTCTTTGACAACCGGAAAAAGGTTGGCGTGCTGCAGCCGCAGGAAATCCTCCCAGAGGAAATTGCTGACCCCCAGCAATCGGGCCAGCGCGTCGAGGACGTCGGAGCGTTCCAGCGAAGCGAATTCCTCAATCCAGTTCGGCTGCTGAAACAGTTGTTCGAGAAAATCGCGAAAATGCAGCAGCGCCGCTTCAGGATTGGGCGAGCGGGGCAACAGGTGCGTGAAGTGTTTGATGAGCACCACGGCGGCACGAAGTTCCCGTTGCCGGTTGGCATCGGTGATTTTGCGTCCGCCGGCATCGGTCACGTAGAGCGTGTCAAACACCCGGTTGCCGACCGAGTCGACGATGACGCGTATGATGTCGATGCGGGTCAGCGCCAGCGCGTTGCTGAGTTCGTACAGGAATCCGATGGTATCTTCGGCACGAATGTGCAGCACGGTCATTTGGTCGGACGAAAGGTTGTCGATGTCGACGTCGACCGGGTACAGCCTGCTGCCGATTTCGGGGACGGCGCGCAAGGCAGCGGCGGCCCGCTTGGCCAGTTTGCCCTGCGCGTCCCGCCGTCGACCGGCACGGACTAACTGCAACAGATCGGCGAGTTCCTGCTGGTAGCGCGGCCAAACCTCTGCGAGCACCACGTCCCGCGGCTGTTGAACCGTAAAGACGTTGACAAATTTTCGAGACGGCGGCCGGGATTTTCGTGCGGCCGCTGTCGATTTCACCGATGGTTGTTCCGCAACCTGCTCGGCTGTAAAGACGTGACCGTCGACAATGTTGAACCCGTACACGAACAGCAGCCCGCAGATGCGCGACAAGTCACCGGGATGATCCTCTCCGACGAGGGTCAACTGCCAACGGCCGTCAGCCAGCGGCAAAGCTTCGAGCTCGACAATATTGTCGTCCGACAGTGCATCGAGCAAAGCCGCGTGCCGGGCAATTTCGTCCTCGGTAAACGTTTCCGAGTAGGAAGGCTCCATCTGCTCGACATGATGCGGCATCGGTCCCGTCGAGGTGGCCGCCGTCAGCGCACTCGGTTGGATCTGTTCGCCAATGTATCTGTCGTAGATCGTGCGGATGGCCTCGCGGTGCCGTTCGTATTGGGACAGGAACCGATCGGCGTCCGGGTAATCAAGCCGCCGGGCCAAATAGGCAAGTTCGCGCATGTCTTCGGGCAGGGTGTGTGTCTGCTTGTGGTGCATCAATTGCAGCGCATGCTCGATCGTTCTCAGGAAAACGTAGCCGCTGCTCAGGTGACGGTACTCGGCAGCTTGAAGGAATCCGTAGTCGGCTAATCGGATCAGACCGTCGAGCGTATTAATACTGCGGACGTCGGGATGCGCGCCGCCGTGAATCAACTGCAGAGACTGCGTGACGAATTCGATGTCGCGAATCGAACCGGCTCCCGATTTGACTTCGCCCCACTGACGTCCCCGTCGTTGCAACTCGCTTTCGATGCGACTTTTCATGGCGCGAATACTTTCGCGGACGGTTTCGGGCGGCAGACCGTAGATGAGCGGATCGACCTGCTGCAGGAACCTTCGACCAACCGACGCATCGCCGGCAATGATTCGAGCTTTCAACAGGGCTTGTTTTTCCCAGGGCAGACCGTGCTGCTTGAGATATCTTACATGGGCATCAACGCTGTTGACCAGTGCCCCGGAGCGCCCCCAGGGCCGCAACCGCATGTCGACACGATACAGAAACCCTTCCGAGGTCGATTCCATCAAAGCCCGGATGAGTCGCTGACCCAGCGACCAGAATCGTTCGGCGTCTAGCTCTGCAAGGAACACGAGATCGATGTCGGAACTGTAATTGAGTTCCTCGCCCCCCAATTTTCCGAAGGCCAGGACGACAAAACCGTCAAGTGGAACGCTCAGTTCGTCCGCCAGGAGTCTCAGACAGAGCTGGACCAAGCTGTCGGCCAGCAGCGAAAGTTGGATCGTCACGGACTTCAGGTCGAACAGACCGAACGAATCGCAGGCACCGATGCGTAACAGCTCCCAGTGCTGATACCGCCGCAACGCGGCGAGCCGGTCTGTGATGGTCCGTTCCCGATCCACCGGCTGGCTGGCCTCTTCGTAGAATTGCTGCTGGCTTTTGAACTCGGCCAGGCGTTTGTGCCGGGTGAGCCGCCCGAGGTAATCGGGATTGCGAAGCAGGATTTCAGTCAGAAACTGGCTGCCGACAAACAGCTTGATCAGAATTTCAACGGCGCGCGGGTTGGATGACAGATACCGGAACAGTTCGGTCCGGTCGACGACGCTTCCGACATACCGTCCGAAGTTGATCAACGAACCGTCCGGCGTCGCAGCATCGGACAAAGCGAGTAGCAGCATCGGCAAGCACTCGGATAAGGCCCGGCGGCAGGCACGATCGGTGCAAATTCCCAGCAGCCGCTCATGCGCAGCCGGACAGTCGTGGAACCCGACGGTCCTCAGCAACCGTCCGACTTCTTCGTCGTTCAGTTCACCGGGACGGAGCAGCTTCGGCGACTCTTCAAACATCACATGCTTTTCGAGGAGCGGACAAATACCCGACACACGAAACGATTGCGCGGATACTGGTCTGTCGGTGGAGATCACTGTTTAAGGTGATCTTAGACTTTTATCGGGTGCGAAACGTGAATTGTGTTCGCGCTTTTTTCGTTTGGAGTTTCACAAGCCGAGTTGCCGCTTGCGGCATAGAAGACCGCACAGGCCCGCGATACCAAACCTGCCCGCTTCTTTAGGGATTTCAAGGGCCCTGCCCCTGCCTAGAATCTTACGTCGACTCAGAAAGGAAACTACCCTCAGCGCCAGCGGAACAACGCAGCCACACGGACGCCGTCGATTCGACGTTCCCACAGCGGCTTTCCGTGAAAAAAGCGTTTTCCCAGCGGATCGACTTGGGGGGAGGTAATGCGGCCCAATCGTCCGTAGATCATCACGAACTGCGCGGTATTCGGCTGATGCACGATTCGCAGATCTTTTCTGAGCTGTCCCCACTCTTGAAGCAGCTCCAAGCCGATAAAGTCCGGAAAAACCCAGAGGGCTGCACCCGGCGGCAGTTTCTCCTGCATCTCCTGCCAGTCATTCGCATCGACGACATCCCACCAGTAGGTCCGCTCGTAAAGGGGTCGTGGATTGACCGGGCTGCTGGCGGAGAGCTGGACCGGCTCGGCAGCGCCCCGAAAACCGCCAACCAGCATGTTGTAATAGGAAAGCTCGCCCGGATGAATCCGCCAGCAGGGCCAGACGGAGAGGCAAAACAGTCCGACGATGACCGCGAGTTCGCTGCGAGTCGGCGTTTCCGGGGACGTCGGGTCGGCTTCGCCGCGATGCCTTTTTTGACGGGCCCATTCCGCCCATCGATGAAAACCGTAACCTGCAATCATCGCCACGAAAAAGAATGAGGGAAGAAAGAGCCTGACGCCGTCGTGGCCGGGCGTGCTCGGCAACATCACGACCAACGGCAAGATGAGTGCGCTGGCAGCCCAGAGACTGACCACGTCCGACCGACGCTCAGAGCGGTACCAAAAGAAGAGACCGGTCAGAAACAAGCAGCAAACCCATAATGGTGTGGTGACGAGTGAAAGCAGTGGAACGGCGTGCCAGGGGATCGACGCTTCGGTACCGGGCATCTGGTACACTTCACCCAAATAATAAGCGTCGACGCCGGTCCATCCCTGCGGGGAGCGAAGCAATTCCAAATAGTCGAGCGCTCCGCTGATGGGGTTCGACCACCACATAGGAGCAAATAGCAAAGCGACCAGCGGTGAGATTGTCATTAAGCAGATCAGCGGCCGAAAAAACGAGCGGCCCCGGAATCGCATTCCCCAGACCAGCCAAACAGGAACGGCGAACCAAAACGTGGGCTTCGCGCACAGTCCCATCCCCGCCAGCACGCTGAAAGCGATCGGCCAGCCCCATCCGTGACGGCTTTGCACCAGCGCCCAAGATGCGAGAATCCAAAAGCAGCCGACGAGCGGATCGATGCTGAACAGGCAGGCATTCGCTAGCAGCCGCGGAGTCCCCAGCAATGCCGCGAGCCCTGCCAGGGCCGCGGTAGTCGAAAACTCCTTCCGTAACCAGTGGAACATGATGCCGCAGGTTGCGGAAAACAGAAGCAGATTGCCCCATCGCCACGAGATCGGCGGAGCGTCGAAGCGTCCCGCAAGCGCATACCCACCCCAAGAGACGAAGCTGACCAAGGGCAGGTTCTTGCTGCCCGGGAAGGCAAACGGCCAGCCTTCCTGAAGCCGCTCGCGCGAAAAGTTTTCAGACCAGCCGGCTGAGTCGAATCGAGAGACCCAATCGGCGATTTGCCGATTGCTCTGAATAAACGTCGTCTCATCGGTGGTCAGGCCAAAATCACGAACCAACACCGCCTGTATCGCTAGCACGGCCAAGGCGATGAACACCGCCTGCAGAACGTACTGCCGTGCCAATCGGTCGAATATCAAACCGCCTCGATCCCCAACGGGCCAGCCTGTCAAATGCGTCACAGGACGTCTCGAACTATGAATGCCTCAATAGAACAGAATGGACGAGTGCCGGCAGTAGTCTTTTACTTTTTTGCCAGATGAACTCGATTTTCCTCCGCCTTGCCGGTCCTTGCTTGACTTAAAAGTCGTGGATTGTCGAACATTCCCAAAAACCCTTTGATGAGAAACACGTTACAGCTTCAAACGACGAATTGCAATCAATCTCATTCAAGTGCATAAAATCTCAGAAAACGCGGTAAATATTTGCAAGGCCGGTAGTTTACCGGCGCGATAATCGGGTCTCCGTCCGGCCAAAATTCGAGTTGAACCGTATTCCCCTCAAGCTGATGTGTTGAAGATCAGCCGGCAGACCATCAACACCAGAATCTCGCTGTCGAAGACGATCTCCAGGACGAAGCGGCCGAAAGTGTTTCGTCCTCTTAGCTATCTATGAGCCGACTAAACGCCTGATGCGCACGTGTCTGAGCAGCCTGGCCGATAGCCCGGATTATTCGCCACAGAGACGCGGAGTCTCGGAGATTTGCAGAACAACAAACGTGTTTTCACGATCCGTCGCCGTGATTCTCGAAGATGACATAACAGACTGTGAAGCTGCGGAACAGTGGAATGATGATGTGAGTCCTTTTCTCCGTGCCCTCCGTATCTCTGTGGTGAAATCCTTTATGAATAATCCGGGCTATACTTTCAGCGGTCACGAATTACGGTTCTTCAGGATGGCGAATCTCCCGCTGAGCCGTGATTCTCAGCGATCCGGCGGCTCGGCAGGAGCCTCGCCCTCCCTCAATCTGTGGCCGTGTCGAGTATAGCTACCGTCAAGCAGGTCTCCCGCTGACGAGTGCTCTGATGGAGTCGTTCATCAAAGAAATCAACGATCGGGTCAAAGGGAGCGAGAAGTTCTGGAACGACCCCACCGGAACCGACCCCATCCTGGCCTTGAGAGCCGCCTCCCTCTCAGAAGACGATCGCCTCGAAAAAAATCTGACCTAATGACATTTCCATGTCCTGCACCCGTCCGGCGATCCTCCAACGATTTAGGAGAGCATTCCAAAAAGCATCCATTCGAGTGCATAGGACACATCTCATATTGTTGCAAGGAGTTATCAAAACTAGACAGTGAGCGTTCCGGATTGACCGCAATCCGTACCGGAGTTATACTCCCCGACCACTTCAAACGGACTACCCTTTGCGTCAGGGACGACGTGTCATGAGTTCCGTGGTCGAGCACCAGTTAATCCCTCATCTCCAGTTCGAACTGCTCCGTCAGGCGCGAGGGATTCTACGGGACGAAGCTGCTGCGTTGATCACACTCGCCGAGCGGCTCGATTCGACGTTCTGCGCCGCAGTGGATGCGGCTTTGGCCTGTCGGGGTCACATCGTCGTCACCGGAATCGGAAAGGCGGGACTCATTGGGCAGAAGCTGGCCGCCACACTCTCGTCGACGGGAACGCCGGCCCTGTTTCTGCATCCAGTCGAAGCTGTTCATGGAGATCTTGGCTGCCTGCAGCCCGATGATCTGTTGCTGGCGCTGTCGAACAGCGGCGAAACGGAGGAGGTTTGTCGGCTGATTCCTGCGGTCCGGCGGATGGGTGTTCGAGTCGTGGCCATCACCGCCACCGACATCAGTACGCTCGGATTACAGGCCGACGTGACGCTGACGCTGGGCCGGTTGCCGGAAGCTGGTCTGCACGGCTTGGCACCGACGACGACCACAACGGCAATGCTAGCCATCGGCGATGCGCTGGCGTTGGTCTTGAGTCATCAGAAAGGATTCACGCCGCAGCAGTTTGCATTGTGTCATCCCGGTGGGTCGCTGGGTGAAAAGCTGAAACGCGTAGACGAAGTGATGAGGCGGGCCGACCAGCTACGGGTCGATTCCGACTGCGCCACAATTCGCCAAGTCTACCAAGAGCTGCAAAGACCGGGACGTCGCACAGGCGCGGTCATGCTCGTCGATTCTGCGGGAAGACTTTCCGGGCTGTTTACCGACAGTGATCTCGTCCGCCTGGTCGAACAGCACCGAGAATCTCAACTCGATCGCCCGATTGCAGAGGTGATGACAATCGACCCGATCACGATCCATGCCGACGCGCTGTTGATCGAAGCGGTCGAACTGTTGACTGCCAAAAAAGTGAGTGAGCTGCCCGTTGTCGATGACGACGGCAAACCGGCCGGACTGATCGACATTACCGACGTCATTGGGCTGATGCCGACTGAGTCGCCCGACTGACAGTGCCCGATCCTCGAACCCTCAAGCGAGTGGCGCATGCCATTCGAATTCATGTCGCGACGAGGTTTTTTGACGGCGTCGACGGCGATTTGCCTGACGGGGCTGTACGGGCTGTACGCGCGGTATGTGAATCCGCTGCTTGAACCGCCGTCGATCGCTCCGCAGCCGGGCCAATCATCAAGGTTCGTCTCTTCCGCTCCGTCGGAAAGCAAAAGCGTGGCCAACCGCTGGTTGGCACACCAATCGTGGGCAACGAGCGCCGCTTACAGGCTGAGGACGGCCGATGCATTCGTCTATTTTGAAGAGTGGGAATCGGAAGATGCGGACCGGGATTCGGAGAATGCGAACCAGGCAGTCCGATTTAAGCCGTTTGCGATCATCTGGATGCCGGAAGGAAAGGATTCAGACGAGGAGCCGACGACAATCGTCTGTGATTCGGCTTACGTGAAGTTTGCAAAACCGTTCAAAATTACGGATCCAAAACCCGGCCGTATCATCGACGGCGCTCTGGGGGGAAACGTTCGCATCACAGGCTCCGATGGACTGGACGTGGTCGGTAAGAACTTTCACTTCTCCCAAACAGCGTTGCGTATCTGGAGCGACCATCACGTTTACTTCAAACACGGACCGCATCGTGGAGATGCACGGGGTCTGCAGGTGGAACTGGATGAGGATAAACAGGCGGACATCAATGACTCCATAGCCGTGTCGGGCATCAAGAGTGTCCAGTTGCGACGCAACGTTTCCATGGACCTGCTGCTCGACGATCAGAATACGGCTGCTTCGGTCAACCCCCAGATTCCCGATTCGGCCGACAAAACACCGACGCCCGTTCACATTTACAGTGCCGGTAGTTTTCAGTTCGTCCTCGAGACAAACGTCGCCACCTACGAAGACAAGGTACGTGTGCTTCGACCCACCGAGGCGAATCAAGCCGATTCGCTGGAGTGTGACCACTTGACCTTGATCTTCGAACCCCAGCAGCCAGATGCTCCGCAGAATCCGAACACCGGCAATTCAGCCGCGTACAACGGTTCCGATTCTCGACCAGATCTGCAGTATGCCGAGAGTTCGAGCGAACCGGTCGCAGAGCAGGAGAAACAAAGCCGACGATTCGAGGGAATTGTGGAAAACCTATCGTTTCGCCGAATGCTGGCCCGGGGAAAGACCGTCGTCCTCACTTCCGAGGCAAACGAGATTACGGCTCAGATGAACGACCTCGTTTATGACGCGCAGACCCGTGTTGTCGTCCTGAAAAGTGTCGTCCCGAAAGATCAGGAGATCGTGAAAGTCCGGAAGCAGGTCCTCGTGGATCAGGGTGCCAGCAACCTCAGCGCGCCTGAGATTATGATGATCCACGACGAACAGGGAACCGTCACCTCGGCCTGGTGCCGTGGCGCCGGCCGGCTGAATTACTACGACCCGGAAACGGGCCAGATCCGCATCGAAGCCCGGTGGTCGAAACAGTTAAGGAAGTATCCAGATCCCCGGTCTGAACTCGACATCATCGAACTGGAGAAGCAGGCGGTGTTACATCAGCCGCTCGAAAAATCGGGGCTGACGGCCGACTTCATTAAAATTTGGATCGATCTGTCCGACGGCAATCAACCGGCCGATCGGAAAACAGGGAAATCGTCGACCGCATCCGAAACGGCAGCATCAGAGGTTGGTGCAGCGCCAATCAACCGAACCGTGCCAGCCCAGATCAATCGATTGTTGGCGTTGAAGAACGTCGCAATGGTCAGTCCCGACATGCAGTCGAAAACGGAGCGGCTGGAGGTTTGGTTCGAACCAGCCGAACTCCCGCCGCCCACCGACGAACCGACGGCCGCTGAACCGTTGGTCGGTCCGGAATCCCGAAACCCGACACAACTCACTGTGCATCGCGCATCCGCTCCGCAACAGCGAACGAATTTACAAACACCTCCGGACTTCACCGGCTCGCAATTGCCGCCCAAACATTCGACTGAAACGAGCGTTCAAGCCACAAGACCCGTGCCGGTCGCTTCGCGCAAAACTCAACCTTCAAAACCGCAGCGGAAACAGAATCCCTTCGCCCCCGTACAGCCGGCCGCTGCCACAGCTTTCGAGACTGGGGAGCCCGACGAACCGGTTATGGTCGTGGCTGATCTGATTCAGGTGCGGGTTCTGCAGGACTCTCGCCGCAACGAGTCTCGGGTCGCCGAGGTCTGGACCAACGGCAACGTTGAGGTGACGCAGAAAAGGAGCACCCAAGAGCAACCGTTGATCATCACCGGCGATCGCTTGGATTTGCAGAATCGTCTCACCAAAGACAATCAAATTGTCAACGTCTACGGGGGCCCGGCTCACATTCGGGGCCGCAAATTGCACGTCGCTGGACGACGCGTTCACCTCGATCGTCATCAGAACCTGACGTGGGTAAACGGGGCAGGATTGCTGCAGTTGCCCGTGACCAAGACACTCGATGGCGAGCCGCTCGAAAAACCGGAACAGCTCAATATCCGCTGGACCGAAAAAATGGTCTTTGATGGCCAAACGGCGAAATTCTTCGGCAACGTCAAGGCCTTGATGAATACTCACCGAATGAGCTGTCAGGAAATGCACGTTGTTCTAACCGAGAGACTGTTGTTTACGACGGACGAGGATGACGACGACGACCAGCAGCCGGAGATTCACTACATCCTCTGTCGAGAAGGGGTCGACGTTGAAAGCTACGAATACCGAGACGGCAAGCTTATTGAGATCAGCCGTGCCCGGTTTTGGGATTTCCGGCTGAATCAACGAACCGGGAAAATGCTGGCCCTTGGTCCTGGTTGGATCAAGCGCTGGCGGCACGGAGAAGAAAACCGGGCCAGTTTGTCTTCAGTGGCAACCGTCCGCGCAAATCAGCCGCTGGAGCAGGAAACGGCCGGCTGGAAGTACACGCGGATTGACTTCGCCGGCACCAGCGACGGCAACACGAAGCAAAAGTTCGCGACCTTCCACGACCGCGTGCAGATTGTTTACGGACCGGTCGACAGACCGGACGAAATCGTCGATCCCGATTCTTTACCGAAAAACGGTGGATGGATGCGTTGCCAAACGTTGCAGGTGGATCAGCACGAAGAGAGTGATGGCGGGGCGGGTCACATGGAACTACTCAGCCGGGGCGACGTCGAACTTGAAGGCCGTGCCTTTCACGCTCGGAGCGACAGCGTCAGTAATGAAGAATCAAGATATCACGCTCGGGCCGACTTCATCAGTTACGATGAATCCAAAGATCTGTACCTGCTGCGCTCCCTTGGCAATCGCAAAGCGAAAATCTGGCGACAGAAGAAGATCGGCGGCAACTACAGCCCCGCAGTCGCCCAGCGGATGGAATTCATTCCGGCCCGCGATTATCTCCGGCTCGACGACGCAACCGAAGTTTCCGGCATCGAGTAGTCAGCCCGCTGCATATTTCAACGGGTCGCTCAGTCCGGCTTCGGCAAATCCTTTTCGTCTTAACCGGCAGGAGTCGCAACGGCCGCACGGCCCTCCCCGCTCATCGGGGTCGTAGCAACTGAACGTCAGGCTGTAATCGAGGCCCAAGTCCGTTCCACGGCGGATGATCTCCGCTTTTGTCAGCGAAATTAACGGGGTGTGAACGGCCCAGCAACCCGACTCTTCGACGCCCAACTTTGTGGCTAAGTTGGCGAGTTTAGCGAACGCGGCGATGAACTCGGGCCGGCAATCGGGGTAGCCGCTGTAATCGACCGCGTTAACACCGATCAACAGGTCCCTCGCACCGAGCGTTTCAGCCCAACCCATGGCGATTGCCAGGAAGATTGTGTTGCGGGCCGGCACGTAAGTCACCGGTATGCCGGCACGAATTGTTTCTTCGTCGCGGTCTTTGGGAACGTCGATGTCAGCCGTCAGCGCCGAACCGCCGAAGGCCCGCAGATCGAGCTTGAAGACGACGTGTCGAGAAACACCGTTCGCTTCGCAGACTCGCCGAGACGCCGCGAGTTCGTTTCGGTGCCGTTGACCGTAATCGAATGAAATCGCGAAGCAGTCGAAGCCAGCGTTTTTGGCGATGGCAAGCACTGTCGCCGAATCTAATCCGCCGCTGACCAGCACCACAGCGCGGCGGCCGCGCCCATCCTGCGTTTCATCCATCGGGTCTAGGACCTCCGGTTTGTTCCGAGAAAAACAAGTTGGCAAGAAAACGGCCCCTCCGAAAGTCCGCTCAATAATGGGAGTACAGCGAATGGTAGTACCGCGGTCGGTATCCGACTTCATAACCGAACAGGTGATGATACCGGTTGTAGGGGCCGCGTGTCGTGTCGAAGAAACGTCGGAGCACGGGCGCGTTGTACGGTTTGAGTGGGACGACATGAATCGGCGCGGCCCGAACCGGTGACGACACAGTAATCTTCGGCGGACGCGGGCGTCCGGTCAGTAACTCCATCGTTGCCTCATGCCGATACGACCGGTTCGCCTTGTACTCGGTTCGGCTGAAGGGAATCGAGTTATAGATCTCGGCATAGCTTCGCTTGTGAATCGACCGCGGCACGATCACGGGTAGGTTGTCGTTTTGCGGAACGTCATTCTGGCTGGCAGAAATTTCATCCTCCGGTTTAGCCGCCGCTTGCTGAAGGGTGGGAACTTTGAACAACGGTGTAATCACAATCTGCGAAACAGAAGTCTCTGCGTTGTTACTGGTAGCCGTATTCGATTCGATCGTGGTGACGGCGCCATCGGCGCCCGCCGGAGAGCTGAAACCCAGCGCAAGCCTGAAAATACAGTAGATCGGTAAGTAAGACTTCTGCACGCAAGAACGGCAAATGGCAGCGGCGTGTTGGTTCCATCGTAGGCGAGATGGTTTCATGGGTGCGGTCCTCGACAGTTTCGCTCGGTTGGAATACAACGCTCGGTCGAAACGGCTGAGGTTTTCAATGGCCAAGCGGCAAAACGAATCCACCCGAATGGTCCGACCATTGTGTGACTCGAAGCCGATGCAATTCGCCCCCGCTTTTCACGCGAGAAAAACGACATCATTCCACATTACCCAGAGGATCAGAGCTGTGTCAAATCGACGGAAACACATGTATACAAAAGGCCGAATTGCTCCGGGATGGCAGCCGCCGCACTTTGTCCCGAGAATGAAGAGCTAAGGGATTTCCGGAAATCTCTGCGTTCTCAGACGCAGATTTGGAAGTGATGATTTTGAACGGTCGATGCCGAACGACTCGATCAAGCCGACAGATTACACTGGTTGACCGTTTTGTTGGGGCTGTCTAAAGTAAGATTTGAAACCGAGTTCAGACAAACGGCTCATCAGCCGGTCTGCGCCGTGACTTGTATGTCAAAGGAACGACAATCGTGGCCGCAAAACCTTGGGCAGGCCGATTCAGGCAGCAAACCGACCCTCTGGTCGAAACCTTCACCGAATCGATCAGCTTTGATAAACGGCTGGCAGACGTCGACATTCGGGCATCGCAGGCTCACGCACAAATGCTGGCTCACTGCGGGCTCATCACGGCCGAAGAATGTGAGCAAATTGTCGCCAACCTCGACGAAATCGGCCGGCAGATTGAACTCGGCCGGCTGACGTTCCGCGCCGAACTCGAAGACATTCATATGCACATTGAAACCGCGCTGATCGAACGGATCGGCGACGTCGGACGAAAGCTCCACACCGCCCGCAGCCGCAACGACCAGGTAGCCACCGATCTGAAATTGTTTGTCCGCGAACAGATCGGGCGGATCGACACTCTGCTCGGGATGCTGCAGGGGGCATTCATTTCCCGCGCCGAGCTCGACAGGGACATCGTTGTGCCGTCCTACACTCACTTGCAGCGGGCTCAGCCGGTCATGCTGGCGCATTACTGGCTGGCTTATTGCGAGAAGTTCGAGCGAGACCGACAGCGACTGTCCGACTGTCTCCGCCGTGTCAACGTCTGTCCGTTGGGTGGGGCCGCGCTGGCCGGAACGTCGCTGCCCATCGATCGGCAGCGGACGGCCGAGTTGCTCGGTTTCGCCGAGGTTGCGGCCAACAGTCTTGACATCTCCAGCGACCGCGACTTTCTGGTGGAGTTTACGTTCTGTCTGTCTCTGATAGCCATCCACCTCAGTCACTGGGCCGACGAGTGGATCGTTTGGTTCTCGACCGAGTTCGGTTTCCTCAAACTGCCCGACGCCTACACCACCGGTTCCTCCATCATGCCGCAGAAACGCAACCCTGACGTGCTCGAGTTGATTCGCGGCAAAACAGCCCGCGTGACGGCCGCAGTTCAGCAACTGCTCGTTTTGCTCAAGGGGCTGCCATTGGCCTACAACCGAGACCTGCAGGAAGACAAAATCGCGATGTTCGAGGCCAGCGACACCGTCGTGGCCTGCTTACAACTCGCGCCATTGATTGTCGCCGGAGCCGAGTTCAACGTCGAGCGGATCAACGGGCGGATCGAAGAAGGTTTTCTCGACGCGACCGCTCTGATGGAGTACCTCATTAAACGCGGAGTGCCGATGCGCACGGGTCATGAAATTGTTGGGCGACTGGTTTCCGACTGCGAATCGAAGATTTGCCACTTATCCGATCTCTCCCTCTCGGAGTTTCAAAAAGCCTGTGATCGAATTGAATCCGATGTCTACGACGTTCTCGGGGCCCGAAATGCGGCCGCGACTCTGTGCAGCTACGGTTCTGGAGGCCGCAAACCGGTCGAAGAACAACTGGCCCGCTGGAAACAAAAACTCGGCCTCAATTAGCCGCCGGTGAAGGTGGAGACACCGACGACCCGGCGTATTTTCACACCGGGCTAAATGAACCGGGCTCAGTGAAACAGTGCGCAACATTCGTCTGACATTGGCCTACGACGGCACCAATTATGTCGGCTGGCAGGTTCAGCCCAACGGGCTCAGCGTGCAGGCCGTCGTCGAAACGGCCATCCGGAAATTGACCGGTCAGCGCGTGAAGATCCTCGCAGCGGGGCGGACCGATTCCGGCGTACACGCACTCGGCCAGGTTGCGAATTTTAAGACGGCCTGTTCGATCCCCGACGAAAAGATGCGCAGCGGCTTACAGAACTTTCTGCCCCGTGACATTATTGTCTGCCACGTTGAGGAAGCCGATCCGCAGTTTCACGCCACCTTTTCCGCAAAAACGAAACACTACCGTTACGTGATCGACAACAGCCAAATTCGGCACCCTTTTGTGTCGCGGTACACCTGGCAGTATGCTGCAAGCCTGGATGCCGTCGCCATGCACGAAGCATCACAAGTGTTGCTCGGCCGGCACGACTTTCGCTGTTTCGAGTCGCAGTTTCCGAACAAGGCCACCAGCGTCCGCACGATCTTCCAAGCGGCCGTCCAGCGCTGTTTCGGCTGGTCGGTCTGGAGCCAAGCAGGCTGGCCCCGCGGTCCAGAACAAAACCTTACCGTACCGGCTTCCCTGCCGCCGAAACCGGATGAGTCTCAGCCGGAATGCATCTGTTTCGACGTCGTCGCCGACGGTTTCCTGTACAATATGGTGCGGGCGATTGTCGGAACGCTGATCAAGGTCGGTCGTCACCAATGGTCGGCCGACGACGTGCGCCGAATCATCGAAAACCAGGACCGTTCACAGGCCGGCGAAACGGCCCCCGCACGGGGATTGTTTCTGGTCTCTGTCAACTACGACGACGCGGAACCGTCGACGCCCGATATTTGAATTCACTTCCGCGAAGTCACACCCGTTGCTTTTCTCTTGCGGATTGCTTGCTGCGTCGTATGAAAGTCGTCCACGTCATTACGCGACTCATTCTTGGTGGGGCGCAGGAGAACACGCTGCTGACCGTCGAGGACCAGCAGCACGATTACGGTGACGACGTCACTCTGATTTGCGGCCCCGGACTGGGACCGGAAGGAAGTCTGGCTGAACGCGCCCAGGCAAACGGCATCGATCTCCGCATCATTTCCGAAATGCGGCGAAACCTTCACCCTTGGCGGGACTGGCGGAGTTATCGAACACTGCTGGCGATGCTGCGGAAAATCCAGCCGCAAATCGTGCATACGCACAGCTCGAAAGCGGGGATTCTCGGCCGGGCCGCCGCCGCCAAATTGGGGATTCCCGCAGTCCACACGATTCACGGAGCGTCGTTTCACTTCGGACAAAGCGCAGCGGCCCGCAGAATGTTCGTCGTCGCCGAGAAGTGGGCCGCCCGGTCTTGCCGGAAGTTCATCAGCGTTTGCGATGCCATGACCGAACAATACGTCGCCGCCGGCATTGCCCCGCGAGAGAAATTCGTCACCATCTACAGCGGCATGCAGGTCGAGCCGTTTTTACATCCGTCGCGTCCGCCCGATGAAGTTCGGCGTGAGCTTGGTCTCAAACCGGAACACATCGTTATTGGCAAAGTGGCGCGGCTCTTTCACCTGAAGGGACATGAATATCTCATCCGAGCGGCCCCCGCCATTGTGGCCCGCAACCCAAACACCCGGTTTCTACTCGTGGGCGACGGAGTTCTGCGGTCCCGTTTCGAGTCTGAAATCCGTCGAGACGGGCTTGCCGAGCATTTCGTCTTCACCGGGCTGGTCCCTCCCAATCGCGTGCCCGAACTGATTTCGGTCATGGACATCGTCGTGCACACGAGTCTGTGGGAAGGACTGGCTCGCGTTCTACCGCAGGCGCTCATCGCTGCCAAGCCGGTTGTCAGCTACGACGTCGACGGGGCCCGTGAAGTCATCGTTTCCGGGGAAACGGGTTTTCTGCTGCCTCCCGAATCGATCAGAGAGTTGGCCTACGCCCTTGGCCAACTCGCCGATGACGCCTCGCTGCGCGATCGTTTCGGACGCACAGGCCGCCAGCGGTTCACCGACCGCTTTCGGCACGAGACCATGACTCGGCAGATACGAGAGGTCTATCGCGACTTGATCGAATGAGTAGGCGGCCAATGGAACCTATTCTGGCCAAACCCACAACTGCCAAAACTTAACACCACCAGGATTTTTTGTCAGATCCCTCCCCCTCAACCTTCAACAAGTTGATATGGGTAGCCCTGTTCATCGCGTCAGCCGCTCTGTCGTCTGCGGACAAACCTGTGTACAATGGAACGTTGATCTGTTTTGCCGAACAGGACTGGACTCGGCTGGGAGTTTGGTATGAGTCAGACCAATCGGACAGTCTCTGAAAGGTGCGAGACCGTGCTCGTCAGCCGCGTCGGATTTCTGTTGGGGTGGGTGGCGGTTGCATTGACATCGGTTGAAATCGTCGCTGCCGACGATGCGCTGCCGTCGCGTGCGGAAATCGAATTTTTCGAGACCAAAGTCCGCCCGCTACTGGCCCGCCGCTGCTATAAGTGCCACGGTCCCCAAAAGCACAAAAGCGGCTTACGGCTCGATTCACGTCGGAGCATGCTGGCCGGCGGCGAGAGCGGCCCGGCCATCGTTCCAGGCAAGCCGGCAGAGAGTTTGCTCGTCGAGGCCATTAACTACCAAAGCCTCGAAATGCCGCCCGGCGCAAAGCTGAAACCGGGTGAAATCGCCGTGCTGACCCGCTGGGTGAAGAGGGGTGCTCTCTGGCCGAACGATTCCAGTAGTCCGCCCGCCCGTGGGGCTGAGTTCCGCATCACCAAGCAAGACCGCTCGTACTGGGCCTTTCAGCCGATGGGGCGCACACTGATTCCCAAGATTCAGCCGAGGGAATGGGCGGCGAACCCGATCGATCACTTCATTCTGTCTCGTCTTGAAGAACGTGGATTGTGGCCGAATCCGACTGCGTCAAAACGCGAACTGATCCGCCGGGTCTATTTCGATCTGATCGGTCTACCGCCGACGCCCGATGCGGTCGAGGAGTTCGTTCGCGATTCGTCCGACGATGCCTACGAACGGCTGATCGACGAGTTGTTCAGCCGTCAACAGTATGGGGAGCGCTGGGGCCGGTATTGGCTTGACGTGGTCCGCTTTGCGCAGACGAACGGCTATGAGCGCGACGACGAAAAACCGTTCGCGTGGCGGTATCGGGACTATGTCATCCGCTGCTTCAACGAAGACAAACCATACAACCGCTTCGTGCTGGAACAACTGGCCGGTGATGAACTCGATCGGGTCACGCACGATTCGGTCATCGCCACCGGATTTTATCGGTTGGGTGTCTGGGATGACGAGCCGGACGACAAGCTGGTGGCCGGATACGACGAACTGGACGAGGTGATTCGAGCAATCGGGTCTTCGTTTCTGGGACTGACCGTTGGATGCGCGCGCTGCCACAACCACATGTTCGACCCGTTACCGCAGGAAGACTACTACCGTCTGTTGGCGTTTATCCGAAACGTTTCGCCCTACGGAAAGAACAAAAGTGAAACACACTGGGAGCTCGATGCCAACGGAATTTTCACGCCCCTGGCCGATGCACAGCAACTGGCCCTATGGCCGCAACAAGAGTCGAAGCTCAATGAACAACTTGTGGAACTGCAGCGTAAGGTCGAAGAACTTCGCAAACCCGTTCGTGACCGGTTGTTTGCCGAACGGCTGGCGAAGCTTCCCGAACAGCTTCGGAAAGCATACGAGGTGCCCGCAGCGCGACGGACACCCAGGCAGAAGGAAGGGGCTGCCGAAACACTGAAGCAGGCAACACCCCGCGATGAGGACGTCGACAAACAGCTCGATAAGCCGGCTCAAAGCCAGCGGAAGCAATTCGATGTTCGGATCAAGCAGCTCCGCGAGACGCTCCAGCAGGGACCGTTCGAGAAGGCGCTGTCGGTCCGCGAGCCGGGCCCGAAACCGAGACCGACCCGCGTGTTGTTCCGTGGGAATCCACGCACGCCGGGCAAAGAGGTGACGCCGGGCATACCGGTTATCTTTGGCGGAGGGGAATTCAAACCGGCGTCACTGCCAACGGCCGGTGCAGCGAATGGACTGCGGCGGACGCTGGCCGACCTCGGGGTGCAACAGACGAGCGGCCGGCGCCGGGCGCTGGCCGAGTGGCTGACCGCCGCCGATCATCCGCTGACGGCCCGCGTGATGGTCAATCGGTTGTGGCAGCATCATTTCGGCCGGGGAATTGTCCGCACTCCGAACGACTTCGGCCGGCAGGGAATTCTGCCCACGCATCCGCAACTACTCGATTGGCTGGCGGCCGAATTTGTCCGGGGCGGCTGGACGCTCAAACGGATGCACAAACTGATCATGATGTCCAGCACGTACCAGATGTCATCGCGATCCGACGACCAACGGTCTGCGGTCGACCCGGCCAACGATCTGTTCTGGCGGCAAAACATGCGCCGGCTCGACGCCGAGGCGATCCGCGACGCCCTCCTCTCCATCAGCGGGACGCTCAATTTGCAAATGGGAGGACGCGGCATCTTTCCGGCGCTCTCCCAGGACGTGCTGGCGACGCAATCGCGTCCGGGCAGCGGCTGGGACAGCAACGATCAACAAGAACGATCCCGCCGCAGCGTTTACATCTTCGTCAAGCGGACGTTGATGGTCCCGATTCTCGAAACGTTCGATTACACCAACACGGCCGAGTCTCTCGGCGTTCGGCCGATGACGACCGTCGCGCCGCAGGCTCTGATGTTGCTCAACAGCCGATTCGTGTACGAACAAGCCACAGCATGGGCCGACCGGCTTGTGCTGTATGCGGGCGAAGACCCGCAGAATCAGATTGAGCAAGCATTCCGGCAGGCGCTCGGCCGGCGGCCGTCCGAGAACGAGCGCGCAGTCGCACTGCAGTTGTGGGGCGGTGAACGGTCACCGGACAATCGCGTGGCCGACGTCGCGCCGAAAAAAACAGCCTTGCCGATGCTGTGCCTGCTGATGTTCAACCTGAACGAATTTGTGTACATTGATTGAATCAACGGGTGTTTCTCGAAATTCGTCCACACCCGTTCCGGAGGGAACACAACGATGGGTCGCCAATCGCAGCCACACGGCGGTCAGTTCTGCGGCCGGACACGCCGCGAGTTCCTCTGGGAAACGGGAGCTGGGTTTACGGGGCTGGCCTTGACGGCACTGCTCGAGCAAGACGGGTTTTTTGTCCAGCAGGTCTGCGCCGAAACGTCGACATCGAACCGCGTGTTTAACAACCCGTTGGTCACCAAAGCCTCACAGTTCGCACCGAAAGCAAAGCGGTGCATCTTTCTGTTCATGTACGGTGGTCCCTCGCATATGGACCTATTCGATTACAAACCGGAACTGCAGAAACGGGATGGGCAGACGATCAACGTCGAGGTCCGCCGCGGCCGAGTCAAAAAGCAAACATTGCTGGCGTCGAAACGAAAGTTTGCCCGTTACGGCGAAACGGGCCAGTGGTGCTCCGACGCCCTGCCGCACTTGGCTTTGCACATGGACAAGTTGGCTGTCGTCAAGTCGCTTTATATGGACTCGTTTGCGCACGGCTCGGCGATCCTGCAGATGAACTGCGGCCGTGTGATTCAAGGACATCCGTCGCTGGGAGCCTGGTTCGGTTACGGCTTGGGAACGCTCAACCAGAATCTGCCGGCGTATGTGGTCATGCTCGATCCGCGGGGTGGACCGATCAACGGGGCCGCCAATTGGATGAGCGGTTACATGCCGGCCGCCTATCAGGGAACGGTCTTACGTTCCAGCGGTCAACCGATTCTCAACTTGCAGCCGACGGAGAGACTCTCGCGCGACAATCAGCTCGCGCAGTTGCGGGCTTTGAACGCCCTGAATGCCGAGCATCTGGCCAGCCGTCCCGGCTATTCAGAGCTGCAGGCCCGCATTGCCAGCTACGAACTGGCCTTCCAGCTACAATCGACCGCACCGGAGGCGCTGGATCTGTCGCAGGAAGACTGCAACACGCAAGAGATGTACGGGCTGTTCGATCCCAAACCGGCCGTAAAGGTGTCGGTCGGATCGGCACCGTTCGGTCGCCAGTGTCTGATTGCCCGGCGGCTGGTCGAACGAGGTGTTCGCTTCGTTCAGATTTATCATGGCGGAGGTCACGGCGACGAAAACTGGGACGCGCACAGCGACGTCGATCTAAATTTAAGAATCCACGGTCCCGAAATCGACCGGCCGATCGCCGGTCTGCTGGCCGATCTGGACCGCCGGGGAATGCTGGACGATACGCTGGTGATTTGGGGCGGCGAGTTTGGCCGACAGGCGGTCTCACAAGGAAACGCCGGCCGCGACCACAATCCCAAAGGCTTCACCTACTGGCTGGCCGGCGGCGGCGTCAAACCGGGTAGCTATGGCGAAACCAACGAGATCGGTCACGAGGCAGCCGTCAACCGGCACCACGTGCGGGACCTGCACGCCACCATCCTGCACCTGATGGGGCTCGACCACCACCGGCTGAGCTACTTTTACGGCGGTCTCGATCAACGCCTGACCGGAGTGCAGGGCGCAGACGTCATCGAAGGGATTGTGGCCTAATTGTAAACGCCGGAGAGAATGCGAATCCGTCCCTGTTTTTAGTGTGGCGAATAAACTCTCCATCATCGCGTTGTCCCTACAATTGTTGTGTGGTCACTACCGCGGTCCGCCCTTGATCCTCCCTGATCGATCGGCTGGTCTTGCTTGCTGCACGTGATGTTCTCGTCACGCAGAAACTTCTGAAACGCTGCGCTGGCGTACTCTTCTCTGAACGTCCACTATTCCTGGAAAAGTCCAGTCATGTCTTCCTCAAAATACGTGAGCAGTGTTTGGGCAATAAGGCGATGTCCCAGAGGCGTGGGATGGCAGTAGTCGTGAATCAGATCGATATTGTAGTAGCGTTCCCGCGAGTGCCCGTAGTCGTCGAAAACATGGCACACGTCAACCAAGGTTGCGCCGGTTCGGTCGGCGATTTGAGCAATCGCTTCGTTGATGCTCAGTCGCCCGCCGGTATCGCCGATCATATGTTCCCGGCACTGGGCGTAGGACTGCTCCGCGAGGAGCGGGTGATTCTGTGCCTCCAAGCACATAGCCCGTTGGTAGTGCAACAGACTCGGCAACGGGTCAAGATCGAGTGCCGCATTGATGATGGTGAGCGCTTCGTCGTAGCGTTTGTTGACGATCAGGTCGGCGGCATCTCGGATCGCCCGTCGAACGGTGGCTTCGTGCCGTTGATCGAATGATTCTGGCTGCGGATGCTTCCAGGCCGGCGAAAGCTTGTGGTTAAACGGCACCGTCAACAGCAGCACCCGTACGTTGTTTTGTTGTGCCGTTCGTACTATCGCCAGCAAATTTTATTCAAAATTCGACAGAAATTCTTGTTTTGTCAGAAGCCACTGTTCCGGGTTCAGGTCTTTCCGGCTGAGCGGACATTGCAGTGCGTAATCGATGCCGCTCAGTTCTTCATGCGCGCAGAACGGACTTGACATGTTCAGTTTTTCTCGGTGTCCTTTTCGGTGTCGTTCGTCTTCCAATTGTTGTTGTTTCAGATGAGCTATTTTGAGAAAACCGTACTGCACTCCCGCCAGCGCGCGACTAAAGGCTAGACAACGCAGGACACTTTGAGCACCACGGTTGATGCTGGAATGCTCAGATAGATTGCTGAAATCGTATGAGGGCTGCAGTCTGTGACTCCAATGGATCCATTCGTTGTTTCCCGAATAAAGAATCAAGACTTGCGGGTCAAAATGATCGATGATCTTTTCGACCGCGGGTACCAAGCTGCCCGACGTCGCTCCGGGCCACGCGGCATTGAAAACTTGGTAACCGCGGTCGGCAAGCCGCTTTTCCACGATTGCGCCAAATGAGTCGGAATACCGATAGGGGAAACCGAACGCTGCCGATCCTCCGACAATGAACACGCGCTGGCCCGTCTGAGAAACCACATCCTCAGCTTTCACACGATCAAACCAACAGTTGCCCGTGGCATTGGAGATTGTGTGGCCGCCGACTCGGAAATTGGTTGTATAGCTCGTTCGAGATTTCTCACGTGACGATCGAATCGTGATACTACTATTCTGCCCAGCGACGCGATGGGAGACGTCGGTCTTGGATACAACGGGTACGTCGCTCCGTGCCCTCAGCCGATACGTTTGCAAGACCTGAACTCGAAACTCCAAAATATAATCAACCAGCCACGCGGCTCCTTCGATCATTCCCAATGCCAACAACGCGAACAAAATCTGTTTGCATCGCCGTGTGTGTGGCAAACGGCGGCTCGGTGCACGATCCGACTGGGTTTCGGCGATGTGGGTCTCTTCGCGATGTGACATTGACCTACCCCCGATCTTTGTACCAGGGTGAGTGAGAGAATCGGGATGCAGTCTTGTGGCTGCGGTTTAGCAGCCCGTTGTAAAAGGGTGCCACTGGCAGCTTGCCTGCCAGTGCGAGTTAGAAAACTCTTGAAAACACGGGCGAACAAGCCGCCCGTGGCACCCAAAGAGGATACATCTTTCCTTTTTCAACAGGCTGCTAGAGGACAAAGCGACACACGGTAGTTCTATTCCGGCGAAAAACAGAGCAACTGCCCGTTTTCCAGCGCGACGTAAATGAGGCCGCGATAGTCGATTGCCGTGCCTCCCTTCACGGGGACCGATGGGAGCTTGACGCGCCAGCCGTCTTTGCCGTCCTTCACGTTGATGGCGGCCAGAAATGCCGTGCGGTCATCGCGGCCGGTGTGCCCGGCCACTACGAGTCGGTTCTTTGAGACAATGAAGCCTGTGAATCGTCGATTGCCCGGGTAGCGCCAGACGAACTTTGGAGATATCTTGCCACGGCGGCGGAGAAAGGACGACTTTTTCGCGCCCTTGGGAAGCGGTCGCTGTAGTTCGAGGCGGCTGAAGTGATTTCCCTCGTAACTGGCGTCATGCGTGAGGACGCAGCCGTCGTCGCATTGGTATTTGAGGGAAACGTATTTTCCGTAGCTTGGGTAAAAGGGATAGAACGCCGTGCGGTACCGCGAGTTGACCTGCCGGTGCGGCGGGTTGAGAAACTTCAGCGTTTTTAGATCGTACCGGGCTGTCCAGTAGACACCGCCGCCGAGGAATCGCAATTCCCCGTTGACGATTCTGAGATTGCCCTGAATGCTGACGCCGCTGTTGACCTGCTGGGAAATTGTCCCCGAACTGTTGTTGTATGCCTTCAGATTGCCGGTGACGGCGTCGATCGCCGCAAGATAGGTTCCGTCGTAGTGCGCGATGCCGGCAGCCGCATACACGGTGCCGTTTTCGACGACGACACCCCCAGCGACCGGCCAGCGCGAGATCAGTTTGCCGTAGACGGGAATTCGGCGAACTTTCGGGCCCACACGAAACGTCCACAACAACCGTCCTGTTTTTGCCTCAAACGCGTAGACCCGGCCGTCGCCGGAGCCGACGAACAAACGGTCCTGCGCGACCGCCGGCGAATAGTAGATCGGTCCGCCGGTGTAAGCTTTCCAGGCGAGCTTGCCGTCGCCGTCCAAAGCGCGGACCACGCCGGCGCGATCGGCGACGAACACGCGACCGCCGGTCGTGACCGGCGCTGTGGGCAACTCGCCCGTTGCAACGGTAGTTTTCCATTGCAGCTTGACCCGACCGGGGAGAGCGACTCCGGCGACGTCCGAACGTGCGTTGGTACCGCGATAGGTCGTCCAGTCGCCTGGCTTCGCGCCCAGCGGTTCGACGCGGGAGATGTCCCCGTAAGTCGTCAGGGCGGTTGCGTAGATCTGATCCGGTTCGGCAGACCGTGCGTCGCCGATGCCCCGCAGGCCAATGTTGCCGTACAGCGAAATCTGACAACTGCACATCCAGGGACCCCAATAGAAATACCCGTTCGAGATGATGACTCCGTCTTGGCAGGGCGGCCTCATGGGGGCGAGGTGCTGGGTAGTTTTCGTAGAGGTCATCAGCCGCACGGTTCCGCCTCTGGCGCGGAAGAAAATGCTGTCCACGCTGCCGGTTGCCCGCGTGCAGGCGCGGCGGGCAACGAATCTCGTGAGCACCTTCCCCGTATCGTAGTCCAAGCAGACCCCCTTGGTGTATAGTGGACCGGCGGCGTAGACGGCGTCTGCTCGCAAGACCAGTTGCAGGTTGCCGACCGGATGCGTCCACTTCAACCTGCCGTCTTCGGCCGAGGCGACGACGAGTTGTTTCCGTTGCGGCCCAGAGAAGAACAGGTACTTGTCGTTACACTTCATATAACAGGTCGTCGTATAGCCGGTGATTTGAGACTGTGCGAGGCCGTCGGAACCGATCGCGTTTAGCAGGTCCTTGTCGGCGTTCTTCCAGAGCAGCTTGCCGCTTTTCGCGTCGAGACAGGCGAGGAACTTCTGCGGGCTGTAGAAGTAGATCCGTCCATTTCGCATGCACAAGGCGCGGGAGTCGAGGAAGTCCGTTTTCTCGCGGTGATGCCAGCGGATCTTGTTCGACTTGAGATCGATGGCTACCAGCGTCCGCCCGAAGCCGAAGGCACGCCGGGCGTCTGTGTAGTTGTAGCCTTTCCACATGTCCCACGGCCATTGACCAAGCCCGCGGCGGGCGGATTTCTGCGTGTCAATTTTGATCTCTGTGGCGCCGATCAGCGCGAAGAGCGTGTCACCCTGCTGGCCCATCCACTTCCAGACAGGGCCGTCAGATATATTTTTCGACACAATGATCTGATGCCGAACGTTGCCTGTGCGGGCATCGATCACTTTGCAGGAGGTGTCGTCACCCATGTAGAGTACATCGTCGGTGGCAATCATCGTGTTGCGGTGGATCATAAAGCCTTCAGGCAGCGGCCGTTTCCACAGGATCGAGCCATTGTACGCGTTGATGCACAGTAGCGTGTTGAGCATGGCGTTCTGGTTCGCCTTGTGGGCGATGTGTCCCATGGCTTTGTAGATGCGGCCGCCGGCGACAACGGTCTGCTCGGGCATCGGGCTGAATTTCGGATAGCCGATGAACTGCGTGCGGAATGCGCCGCGGGCCAGTTGATCGGTCGATTGGGGATTGTTGTCCGGGGCATGGTAGGGGTGCGTCCATTCGTCGATGCCTTGGGGCACCGGTTTCGAAAACGTCAGGTTGCCTACGTGTGCCACGGCGCGCGGTTGCAAGACCCGCAAGACTTCGTCCTTCGTCGTCTCCTTCGCGTGGACCCTGGCTACGATCACGCGGTCGGCAATGTTGTCCGCCAGTTGAATTGATTTCAGCAAACCGGAATCGACGAAGATCCGCGTTCCCAGCAACCCCGCTGTGTCGGCCGCTTTGCGAACGGCGGTGACTTCGCTTGCGTCGGCCGACTGAAAATAGACCAAAGACCGTTGCGCTTTTGCCATGTGCACGATTCGGCCGGCTTTCCCGTCTAGTCCAAGAATCGCAATGATGCCTTGCGTCTCACCTGGCGTTGCCTTGGCGGGCGATGTCTTCGGAGAACGCTGCGCCGGTTCTTTGGCAATGGAGACTTGTGAATTCGCCAGAACAAGAGACGCCAGGAGACTGAAAGCGAACGGGCGATGGCGGATCATAGAGGGGGCTCCGGCGATGCTCTTTGCCGCTGGCGGCTTGAACTTGGTTCCCAAGCTCCGGCTTGGGATCGAGGTAATGGAGGTGCGAGCATTGAGTGATCAATAGCGCCAATCAATCCTCGAAGTCCTCGATATCGGCACCAATTTCGAGTAGTTCTGCTTCAACCTCGATTAGCTCTTCAGGGCTGATTGTCATGCTCTCCCTATATTCGAGAGCTTCTGGATCGGCCACGTAGTCAATATGGCCGTGGTTCTTACGAAAGGCACCAAGTATGGTTTCGAGATCAACTTTGAAATATTCCTTTCGCAGATTCACTCGATTCACTCGATAGCGTGTCAATTCGTGATGGAGAGTGTTTTCAAGCGCCGGGGCATCCTCGCAAGAAATCATGGCGTGTACGTCGAATGGAAAAGGAACGCTGGCATCTCCCAGTTCTTTCACTCGAAGTTTCGGATCCAATCGCCGAGTCATTCCGACCTTAAAGATATTCTCATCGAACGATCCGAGATTAGGGGGTATGTAGATATATCCCACCTTGGTGAGCTGCGCCATGGACTTCGCTCTCTCCGATCTGGCTTGGTCTTCTGCGAGTTGCCGTTCCAATTCTTCGATCTCAGCATCGTGAACGCCTTTGTGCTCGCGCAAAGTCTACTCTAAACGGCGTTGGAGTTCATATTCCTGCTTCTCAGCCTCTTCCAACGTCTTATCTCTTTCTTCGCGTACTTTTGCCCTATAGTACTCTTTCAGTTTGGCAAGCGAGTCTTTTCTGATCTCTTTCGGCAAATCATAACCGACGGATTCTACAAAGTCGAACGCTTCCCTCAGGTCCAGTTTAGTTCGTTGGTAATTTTCCGGGTCGGGTCGTAACTTCCTGAATACCCATTTCAGGTGGTCCTGCACGAAAATCTCTGCCATGTCATAAATGCGTATTTCGACGTTTCTGATTTCTTGACGATCACGCTGAGCAGAATTCCGAAGTCCTTCTGCTTCCTCACGCTGCCGTTCGGCTTGTCTGTAGATCTCCTCGTAATAATGCTCGATACGGTTGTTGCCAGTTCTTAATAAAGAGTTGTGAGGCAGTTTCAAAACCCAATGGTAAGATAGATAAATGGAAGTTTTCCTGCCGTTTCAGCCTCCTACAGATATTGCCGGACAGGTTTTGAAACTTCCTCGTATCTTGATGTGAGTTTCGTGACGCGATTTCTCATGATCTCGGCGTATAGTTTCATAAAACTTAAATAGTCGAGGCTGCTCTCAATGTTCTTGGCCTCTGCATGCCGGACAAACGCGAAGACGGCGAAGATAATAGCTGCAAGGCCGCATACCGTTGAAGTCAGAACTCCATTGTGAAAGGCAAAGATTGAAACCAAACCAAAGAGACCGGCAGAGGTAAATAGCAGAGTGGTCGTAGGATTCTTCCAAAGATTATCGGAATGAAGCTCTGGGAGTTCTGGAGGGTCAGGGATCGGTTTGTAATTGAAAAATCAAACTCGCGAGTGACAGTGAGGGCACTCGATTCTACTCTCGTCCCCCATAGTGACGGCGTGCTTACACTTCGGGCAGACCCGCAAATCGTCATTCCAGAACTTCATGCGTCATATCTCCCGGTAGTGTTTGTCCGAGATATTGTTGAATGTTGCATTCGCGTGAGATAGGAGAACGACGCTGTATTCTGGGGTGCAATTTGTATCCTTCGACCACCCACGGGGGAAAGAGATGTGCCATGTGTGCCGGTTTATCAGCCTGTTGAAAATGACAAGGTGTCTCATAGTCGGGTGCCACGGACGGCTTGTCCTCCCGTGTTTTTAAGCGTTTTCCAACTCGCACTGGCAGGCAAGCTGCCACTGGCACCCTTTTTCAACGGGCTGTTAGCTGACAATCTCGTGCGCCACCTGGCCGGACACGTCGGTCAGGCGGAAATCGCGGCCGCTATAGCGGTAGGTCAGCCGTTCGTGGTCCAGGCCCATCATGTGCAAAATGGTGGCGTGCAGGTCGTGGACGTGCATGCGGTTTTCGACGGCCTTCATGCCGAACTCATCGGTGGCCCCGTAGCGCAGCCCTCCTTTGACGCCGCCGCCGGCCAGCCAGACCGTGAAACCGTAGTGATTGTGGTCCCGGCCCGGTTTGTTGGCGGTCGGGTCGGAGGTGGGCGTTCGGCCGAATTCGCCTCCCCAAATCACCAGCGTTTCATCAAGCAGGCCCCGCGATTTCAGGTCTTGCAGTAGGGCCGCAATGGCCCGGTCGCAATCGAAGGCTTTGGGCCGATGGTCACGGATGTCGGTGTGGTCGTCCCAGGCGATGTCAGGCGCGAAGGCCAACTGCACAATCCGCACGCCCCGTTCCGAAAGCCGGCGGGCGATCAAACATCCCTCGGCAAAGCCACCGAACGCTCGGCCGCCGGAAATTCTGGATGTCGGCTCCGATCCGATGCCGTACAGGTCGAAGGTGGCTTTGGATTCCTGGCTGATCTCGAACGCCTCCGGAGCTGCAAACTGCATGCGGAACGCCAGTTCCAGCGATTCGATCCGCGCTTCCAGTTCCCGGTCTTGCTCGATGCGTTGCAGTTGCTGCCGATTGATTTGCTGTAGCAAATCGAGCTGCCGGCGCTGCTGAGTGCGGCTCAGGTAGCGATTGCGGATGTCGCGGATGACATTCTGGGGCTGGAGCTGATAGGTGTCGACAAAGGAACCGGAGTAGACCGAGGACAAAAAACTGCTGCTCCAACCGGCCCGGCCTGGGCGATGTTTTCCCCGGTGACAGAGTACCACAAAGCCCGGCAGGTTCTGGTTCTCGGTCCCCAGGCCGTAGGTCAGCCAGGCCCCCAAGCTGGGACGGGTCGGCTGGTTGGCGCCGATGTTCATCATCAGCAGACCGGAAACGTGTTCGGGAATGTCGGTGTACATCGAGTTGATCACGCAGAGATCGTCAATGTGCCGTGCCACGTGCGGGAACAGTTCGCTCACCCACAGTCCCGATTCCCCATGCCGAGCGAACTGGAACGGAGACGGCATCAGGCCTTCGGTCTTGCGCTGGGTCCGCAAATCGACCACAGCAGGCCGCTGACCTACATATTTAGCCAGCTCTGGTTTGTGGTCGAACGTATCGATGTGCGAGGGACCGCCGTTCATTAACAGGTGGATGACACGCTTAGCCCTGGCCGGAAAATGTGGCGGCTTCGGAGCCAACGGACTGCTCGCAGCCGTGCGATGTTCAGCCGAGGCCGCAGCGGATCCGAGCAGCTCCTGTTCGGCCAAAAGGGCGGTCAGACCCAGCGTTCCTAGACCACTTCCGGTGCGGCGCAGTAACTCGCGACGAGAAAGACCCCGCTGGGAACGGGGAAGCGAGAATACCGATTCTGGGTTCATACGCATCGATACCTTTTCCACGAAATCCTGTGCAAGGTGGTCAGGAATTTGAACGGCCAAGAGTCGAGAGTCGGAAGAAAACATCGTTGAATGGTTGGCATCATCCGGTTAATGGCCCACCTCTTTCTGGCTCTTGACTCTCAACTTTTTTGGTTCCGACTTTGCCGGGTTACGTTATGGTCGGTACATAAACTCGTTTGAACTCAACAGCACTTGGCAATACTGTTCCCACAGCGATAACGCAGCCGATTCTTGCGCGGTGGCCTGGTCGCTCACAAACCGGCGGCCGAGTTGAAGTTCTGCTGGCAATGGAGCGCGGCCGAACAACAGCGCGAATGCCTGGCGGATCCGGGCGTCTGTCTCTGAATCCTCACCAGCAATCCGAGCCGCCAATGCTCGGGCCTGCTCGATCATAAATTCATTGTTGAGGACAAACAGTTGTTGTTGGGGGACGGTTGTCACGGTCCGTCCGCTGCTGCCGCTTCTGGGGTTGGGAAAATCGAACAGCCTCAAAAACTTGTCTGAGACGCTCTTGCTGTCGCGATGGACCGTTCCGTACAGGGTCCGCCGCCGGCTGGAGAGCAAGTCCGGCTCCGGCGGTCCCCCCCAACGCCGATCCAGTTGACCGGAAACTGCTAACAGACCGTCGCGCCAGGCTTCGATGTCCAGCCGACGCCGAGTCATGCGCCACAGCCAAGTATTGCCGCTGTCGATGCGGTCGTTGCTTTCATGGCCAGCATTGCCAAGCTGATACGTGACTGAAAGCATGATCTCCCGGTGAAGCTGTTTGATCGACCAACCCGACTCGACAAAACGATGGGCCAACCAGTCGAGCAGTTGCGGATGGGTCGGCAGTTCGCCGAGGGTGCCAAAATTGCTCGCTGTGGCGACGATGCCGCGGCCGAAATGATGCTGCCAAATTCGGTTGACCATTACCCGGGCCGTCAACGGGTTTTGGGGGCTGGCAATAGCCGCAGCTAACTCTAGCCGACCGCTACCTTGGCGAAAACGCGGCGGTTCGTCGCCGGCTAGAACTCGCAAAAACCGCCGTGGAGCAATTGCTCCCGGGTTGAGCAAATTACCTCGCTTGGCGATGCGCATGTCTTCGCTACCGTTGTCGACCACCGAATGCGCACGGGGATAGATGTCCGAGGCGGCCTGCTGAACTTCGGTGAGCCGAGTACGCAACTCGGCAGTTTTCTGCTCGTCTTGGGTTTTCTCGGATGCTTGAAGCTCTTTCTTCAAATCGGCAATTTCTTTGTGTGTTCGAAGGAAACGTTCGACGACGGCTTTGGCCGCCAGCGGCGCGTCTTCGACGTACTTCGTATTCTTGAAGATACCCGCCAGCGAATAGTAGTCTTCGGTGGGAATCGGATCGAACTTGTGGTCGTGACAGCGCGCGCAGGAAACCGTTAATCCCAAAAAGCCACGTGTCACGGTGTCGACGCGGTCGTCCAAGGTCTCGGCTTGGGCCACGGCGATGCCGTCGGGGGTGTCTCCGTCCGACTGGTAAATCAAACCCAAGGCCAGCAAGCCCACCGCGACGACGCCGCCATGCCCACTGGGGTCTTTAAGTAGGTCGCCGGCAATTTGTTGAATGACGAAACGGTCGTAGGGTAAGTCGTCATTGAACGCTCGAACAACCCAGTCCCGATAACGCCAAGCATGCGGCAATGCTCGATAGGAGTATTCTCTGAGCAGTTGATCGTCACCGTACCGCACCACGTCCAGCCAGTGTCGCGCCCATCGCTCGCCGTAGTGCGGAGACGCAAGCAATCGATCGACAACTTTGGCGAACGCGGCC
The DNA here is from genome assembly GCA_963582395.1 of Planctomycetota bacterium. Taxonomy (GTDB): domain Bacteria; phylum Planctomycetota; class Planctomycetia; order Planctomycetales; family Planctomycetaceae; genus CAUZTK01. Next base: position 36,192 of record CAUZTK010000002.1, read on the forward strand.
GGCGATCGGTCGTTGACGAACGATTCGACCTCCAGCGGTGTCGGCGGCAGACCGATTAAATCGTATGTGGCGCGGCGGATCAGATCGAGCCGACCGGCCGGCTCAATGGGCGTCAGTCCTTGGGCCTCCAAGCTGGCCAAGATGAAGCCATCGACGGGAGACCCGGGCCAGCCGGAGTTTTGGACGCTGGGCACGGGTGGATTCTTGACCGGTTGAAACGACCAGAACTGCCGTTCTTCATCGGTGATTGGACTGCCGTTCCCGTTCTGTGGCTCTGCGGCCGGCAGATGGGTGATCGCCAGCACCATGACCCAGAAGGTCAGCCTCAAGCAGCGCCGGGTAGCGGCCCGTTCTCGTCTGTGAAAGCCCATGGAGTCAGACCAGAATGGTTGTTGCCTGTGTGTCGGCAAATCCACATGCCGACGGTCCAATTCGCGCAATCGTCGCAGCACAATCATGCTACTTCAAAACGACCCCGATTGCCATTGCGCATCACCGCCGGGCCAGGGCTGGGGTGCCCTCAGGAATTTCGGTATTCAGGTTGCGAGGTTGTCCCAGTAATGATTCCAGTTATCGTTGTACATCAGGGATCACAGGCCAGCCATGCGGTTGACTCGTCAGACTTTCCAACGGGCTCTGGTTTGTTTCAGGCGACGGCCA
>CAUZTK010000003.1:0-35953 GCA_963582395.1 Planctomycetota bacterium
CTGGCGAAAGAACATTCCACTTCTCCTGCTGCTTTTCGAAAGCGATTTCGCTTTCAAGACACCATCCTCAAACCTTAGGATGGTCTTGTGTTGACAGGCTGGCCAATAAGTTTGCGGGCCAGTTCGGCGTGCTGCTTGGGAGGCGGCGCAAGGGTCTGATTTCAAAGGGTCGTTGGCCGTTGCCATGCCGACCGGCAGTAACAGTCACGAATGTGAGATATAAGGATGAGCGAACCATGACGATGTATGAGCCCAGCCAGCGACTTCACGTTTCTCAGTTCCGCGTGGATGATTTTCCTGCGGGGAGCAAAACACGGCTCGAACTCCTCATCGATGGCCTACCCGACGGCCGACCGTTGGTGTTCTCGACAGTCATGGTGCGCGGCAAGCATTCGGGGAAGACCTTTCTCGTCACCGGTGGTGTTCACGGCGATGAATACGAGGGCCCCGTTGCAATCCAAGATATCTTTGCGGAACTGAATCCTGACACATTAAGCGGATCGTTTGTTGCGGTTCCGATCCTCAACACCCCGGCGTTTGTGGCCGGAACTCGTGAGGGCGGATGGGACCACCAAAATCTGGCACGCATCTTTCCAGGGAGTGCGACGGGGACAATCAGCGAACGCATCGCACACGCCTTCTCGAAATTCATCGTCGGCCAAGCGGACTTCTACGCCGACCTGCACGCCGGCGGGAATGTCTACCGGATCAAGCGCTTCGCCGGGTATGCGGTCAGGTCTCCCGAACTCAACGAATTGCAAAGGGCCGCCGCCATTGCGTTTGGGTTTGATCTGGTCTGGGGAACCACGGCGCTACCGGGGCGCACGCTGTCGGCGGCAGGAGATCTGGGTGTTCCGGCGATCTACGTCGAGATGCCGGGTGAGGGCCGCTGTCGTCCCGAGGATCTGGAGCAGGCAAAACAGGGTCTTCGAAACCTCATGGCCTTGCTCCAAATGGTCGAAGGGACCTTTCCAACCGAGCCGCCGAAGTACTGCTTTGAGACACTCGGCGAAGATGCAGGTCACTTGCAGGTCGACCATCCCAGCCCGGTTTCCGGGCTCTTCGTTCCGGCTGTAGATGTCTGGGAGCCGGTCGAAAAGGGACAGTTGCTGGGACAAGTACGGCATCCGGATGGGACCGTTCTGGCCGAAGTTCCGAGTGACCGAATCGGACGAGTCCTCTTTATACGGACGCTGCCGCGGGTCTTCGCGGGTGAATTTCTGGTCTACGTCCTGGAATTTCCAGACGGCGTGAACTAGAAAAACGATCCACGACCGTGGATCGTTGGCCGACGGTTCGTCGCAGGCCAACAGAAAAATGGGCGAGCAGGAAAGGCACGATGCAGGACGTCGACCACTTGGTTCTGGGTCTGGGCGGGATGGGAAGCGCAACGCTTTACCACCTGGCGCGGATGGGAAAGCAGGTCGTCGGAATCGAACAGTTCGAACTCGGCCATGCCTTGGGGAGTTCTCACGGCCGTTCACGTGCCTTCAGGACCTTCTACGACGACCCTCTCTACACCGAACTTGCGGAGGCCGCGTTGCCTCTGTGGCAAGATCTCGAGGCGAGATCGGGGGAGTCCTTCGTTCATATTTGCGGCTGGCTGGCGTATACGAGTGCCGGCAACAAGTCGTTTGAGAGAAACTTGAAGGCCCTCAAGGAGAGCGGCACGTCCTTCGACCTGCTCACCCCGCAAGATGTCGCTGCCCGTTTTCCGGCGCTGCGGATTCCAGAAAAAAGCATCGCTTGCTTCACACCGCGGGCTGGATTTCTCGACCCCGCGCGTGCTGTGACGGCGCACCTTGCAGAGGCGCGAAAACAGGGGGCCGTCATCCACGAGCAGGTTCGTGTGGAGCAGATCGAATTCGGCCGCGACGGGTGCAAGTTGAGGACTTCACAGGGGGACTTTCGCGTGGGACGCCTGGTCATCACCGCTGGTCCGTGGTCCGGCGAAGTCTTGCGAGAGCTTTCTTTGCCGTTGCGCGTAACACGTCAGCAAAAATTCTACTTTGAGCCTGACGATTCCAATTCCCTGCGTCCCGAAGACTTGCCTGTCTACATGAATTACGACACCGGGAACTATGGTTTTCCTGTTCACGGCCCCGGCATCAAGGTCGCCGACGATACGCATGGCGAGACGACGCATCCGGACAGAATCGACCGGACGACTGACCTCGGCCAGGCTGAGTCGCTCAGAAACTGGCTGGCGTGCCTCATGCCGGGAAACGCCTTCACCTTTCTCAGCGGCGCGACGTGCATGTACACACTCACTCCGGATGAGGATTTCTTGATAGGTCCCCACCCGAATCACCCCACGGTCTTCATCAGCGCGGGTTTTTCAGGTCACGGCTTTAAGTTCGCAACACTCGTGGGTCTGACCCTGGCACAACTCGCCACAGACGGATCGACCACCTACCCCATTGAACGATTCCGACTCGATCGTTTCTCGTGAGGCCCTGCCTCGACTTATTCATCGAGATTCCGGAGTCTGACCTAACTTTCGGCAGAAATCAGACTTTCAGAAAACGCTGTTGCCGATCTTTCACGTGGCTTCGAGCAGAATCTGGCGGACCCGGCTGGCGACGATCAGCTCTTCGCCCGGTTGCAGGTTGTAGGGAAAGATGCCCAGACCCTTCCACGGCGGACGAAAGCGGGTCATGTTGGTAGTGGCAATGGCCGGGTCTCCTGCTCGCAGCTTCCGGACCATTTGGTCGACGGTCAGATTCAACTTCGCTTCGTCCCATTGCACCGATAACCGCGGGCTGTGGCTATAGTCCAGATTCGGGATCAGTTCCGTCACGACTGTAGGTGATCCCTCGAGCCGTTTGGCCACGCGATCAAGCATGTTGTGCCACTCCCGGCGCTCGGCCTGGTGGTCTTTTTGCAAGTACAGCTCCACCGCTTTCAGCAGCCCTACAATCTCTTCTTTGCCCACCTTGGCAATTCGGGCGAAGCGGGCATGAGGCGAACTGTTGGCATAGGCCGCCTCGATCAGATCACGGCGACCCAACAGCAGACCCGAACACTGCGGGCCGCGCAGGTTCTTCCCGCCGCTGAAGGCGACCATGTCGCAGCCCATCTTGACGAACCTGCTGAGGTTCTCGGCTGGCGGCAACTCGGCGGCGGCGTCGAGAATCAGGGGGAGATTCTCAGCGTGGGCGATTTCGATCATCCGCTCCAGCGAAACCTTGTGACCGGTCGTTAAATGACTTCGCACGAACGCCAAAGCTGCCGTCTGTGGGCCGATGGCTGCGCGGACCTGCTGTTCGGTCTCTACGTAGATCAGCTTCACACCCACCATCCGGAACGCGTGATCGAACGAATTGCGATGCGCCTGCTGGATGACGATTTCATTTTTCATGCCGGTCAGGTCGGGCAGTTGATACATCTTCTGGCGGTCTTTGCCCGCCGTGACGGCGCAGGTGGCCAAACAAAGCGAGCACGACGCGCCCGCTGTGACGAACGCCGCCTCGGCCCCGGTCAACTCTGCCAGCCGTCGTCCGACAGCCGCTTGCAGTTCGTGAAGCGGTACGAATTGCCGCGAAGCCTCGTCCATGATCGTTTTGACCTCTTCGGGCATCAAGGTTCCGCCGAGGGTCGTCAGCGTGCCCACCGCGTTGATCACAGGCTTCAGGCCCAACTCGGTGTAGATGTTCTGCCGTAGGGCCTTCGATGCTGCACTAGCAGAGGCTCTGCCGCCGAACAGCGGTCCGAACAGTCCACCGATCAAACCGGTTCGAAAGAAGTCTCGACGAGTCCATAATCGAAGGAATTTCATGGTTGGTCTCCCTGGGTGATTTCAGTAGGTCTTTTCCCGAGACAGCGTTCACGAGGAGACGCCCCGCAAGACCGCTGACGGCATTCAAGTAGCATCCCAATTTGAATTGTCCTTTGACATCATTCTCTATATTTCTATATACCGTCTGGTGCCTGCCAAAGCAACTTGGCACCAGGGCTAGTCAGTGTTTCAAGCTGGAGCTCCGTGACCGAGCGATGGGGTCTGGCCCATTGAATTAAGAGGGCCAGACCCCTGCCCGACACTCCAGAATAAAAGATGTGGCTGTCCCGTTGTTCCAATCGCCGCTCGACCCGGCTCTTGCAGTTCTCCAACGGTTTTCGTGTAATGGTTTTTTCGCGAGAACTTTCCATGACCTGGTTCTCAAGCGGAGCTTGGGAACCAGGTGAAATCCCGGAGATCTGAAATCGAGGACTGATTTCGTGTGTGCTGTTTAGCGGCCTTGTTCCGATCGGAATGTCAGAATGCCTGCCTTGACTCACCATCTTTTCATCTGTTGCAACCAGCGTTCGCCGGAACATCCTCGCGGCTGCTGCAACCCCGTTGGGAACGAAGCCTTGCGAAATGCACTGAAAGCGGAAATCAAACGGCGCGGACTGGGGTCGCGGGTCCGAGCGAACAAGGCGGGATGTCTGGATCAGTGCGAACACGGCCCCACTGTGGCCATCTATCCGCAGGCAATTTTCTACGGTGGCGTCACGCCAGGTGACGCTGCGAGAATCATCGAAGAGACGGTCATCGGTGGGCGAATTATCGAAGACTTGCAAATCGCCAAATCCTGCCTGAACAACAAGGACTGTGAACATATTCAGGCACGGCGTGCGGCCCTAAGGAGGCTAGGCGAGGCTACGCCTTGAAATCCGAAATAAATCCAAATCCCGAATGTCCGAAACGTCAGAATGCAGCAGCAGATGAGTGGGAAGTTTTGAACATTCGTATTTCAAAAATTCGAATTTGTTTCGAGTTTCGTGCTTTGGATTTCGGATTTGGAAGCGCGAACAAAAATTACATTTCACACCTGATAACGGTCTAAGGCAGAATTGCCGGCCGCGCGTCGTGTGTGAATTCCATTCCATTGACGACGGCTTCGGTATGAACATCGTCATTCTCGGTGCGGGAACTGTCGGTACTTCGATTGCTGAGACATTGTGTCAGAAGCGGCAGAATGTCAGCCTGGTCGACATCTCACGGGTCGTCCTGGATGAGGTGGGGGAACGGCTCGACGTGCGGACGATTTGTGGATCGGCCTGCGATGCGATCACGCTGTTTCAAGCGGGCGTGCAGAGCGCCGATTTGTGTCTGTGCGTCACCAATTCAGACGAAGTTAACCTGGTGGGAGCGAGCCTGGCCAAGTCGATGGGGTCGGCCCGCGCCGTGGCCCGCATCTTCAACCCCGCCTACCGCGACGTCAGCACGTTCGACTACCGACGCCACTTCGGAATCGATCGGCTGTTGAGCCTCGAATACCTGACCGCGCTGGAGCTGGCGAAAGCCATTCGCCGCCGGGAACTGTTCGCCGTCGAAGACTTCGCGCGGGGAGACGTTGAGGTTCAACAATTGGCCGTCGATGATGATTCCAAAACAATCGGCATTCCGTTGCGCGATCTGCAGATGCCTCGCGGTGTCCGTGTCGGGCTGATTTCGAGCGGTGCGCGGACGATTATTCCCGGTGCCGACGACACCATTCGGGCCGGCGACCGAGTCACGCTGATCGGGTCGCGCAAACAAATCGAAGAGATCAAAAAACTCTTCGAGCACACAATTCTCCCCATCCAGAACGTCATCATCGCCGGCGGCGGTGAAATTGGGTTCAACCTGGCGCTGCTGTTGCAACGGGGGCGCTACAATGTCGTTCTGCTGGAAGCTCATCCCGACCGCTGCCGTTATCTGGCCGACAAACTCGATCAAAGCACAATCCTACACGCCGACACGACCCGTCTGAGCGAGTTGGAAGAGGCCCGTGTCGGCAAGGCCGACGTATTTGTCGCCGCCACTGGTCACGACGAAGACAACATCGTCTGCGGTGTCGAGGCCCGCGAGCTAGGGGCGAAGCGGGTGATGAGCGTTGTCCGCCGGCCCGATTACGGCAACGTTCTGAAACGGCTGGGCATCGACGTGGCCGTCAGCCCCCGCGAAGTCATGCACCGACAGGTTTTGGGCATGGTCGAAGCCGGACCGATTGTCGGCCGGACCGTCGTCGCCGGCGGTGACGCCGAAATCTGGGAGGTCGAAGTTTTAGCAGATTCACCAATCACCCACGCGCCGCTCCGCGACATCGTTCTGCAGCAGGGCCTGATCGCCGCCATCGATCGTGAAGAGTACGTTCGTGTTCCGGGCGCCGATGACCAGTTGGTCGCCGGAGACACGGCCATTGTGCTGCTCCAAAGCAGCAGCGCCGATGAAACGATGAAGCTCTTCACACCGGCTTGAACGGCCCGGGGGGCGAAGCAGCTTGCAAAATCCGTGTAAGACGCGGCACCGGAACATTGCGAACAGCAACATCAACCGGTAGTGGCCTAAGTTGTTTGATTGATTTTATTTAACACGGAATGTTAGTTTGGCCTAGAGGCGACTGCCGTATTTTAGTAGTTCGCGTTCTCATTCCTCGATTCGGAGTCCCGAAAGTGAGCCGGCTGACTGTTATCTCGCTGATTTTCGCCATCGTTCTATCCGGATGTGTGCGTAACCGCTACATGGCCGAAATTGGCGGAAATTTGACACCTGTTGATCAACATGAAGGTGGCACATTGGAACCTGCACCTCTCGAAGATCCACAGCTTCCACTTCTACAGAGAACCAAAAAATCAGTTTGCAAGACAACTGAAGCTGTGGCTGAAGTTGCGCTTGCGACGGCGAGCCTTCCACTGTATCCCATCCAGATCTTGACGATCATGTGGGCATACGCAGACGCTGAACGGAAGGGTGTGAGACTTCCATGACGGAATGTTACGGTCAAATTAGGACACTACCCATCAACCGGTTTCCGGGACATGGATTTGATGCCCCGTGTTTGGCGACGTAAGTTTTGGTGGACATTGCGTCATTGCCTGTTTTAGCTGCATTTATGCTTCCGCGACGAGACTGCTGCGGAGAATTTCCCCGATGAGCGATCGCCGCGATCTGCATCCTCGTCGCCAGATGACCGACCGTCGTGGAAACCAGCGACGTATCTCGGAAGCACAAATTCGGTTTCTTCGTGCCGGAACCTCGGCTGACGAAGTCTTGCACGGGGAGTTTCTTGACGCTTCGACAACCGGCCTCCGACTGCTCCTCGACGACCGGCCGCAAACATCGGACACACTGCTGATTGAGGCTCGGAAGTCAGAAGGTGACTGCTTCAATCTGTCCGCGCAGGTCGTTTGGACCGAGCCCTCTGACGGCGGACGATTTCACGTTGGCTGCAAACTTTGCGTTGAACTCTCTAGCACCCAGCAGAAGATGCTCAACCAATTCGCAGCCGGCTGATGCTCGAAATAATCGAGCCTCTCGGTTACGCTTCGTCGTGTGAAGGTGGAGCACCGGTGGCAGTGCCATGCTGATGAGCATGCTCTTCCCGGTACAGATGTCGGGAGCAATGCCGCTTGCGACCTGTCTGCCTCTGACGGGCCCTATGCTCGATGCTTCCCACGGAGTCGGGGTGTGAGGATCTTCGTTTCCGAATTCGTTTGCGGCGGCGGTTGCAGCGGGGCGCTGTTCGACTCGTCTTTGCGGGTCGAGGGTTGGTCGATGCTCTCCGCTGTGCTCGCCGATTTTTCGCGGTTGCCGAACTGCCGCGTCGTGACAACTTGGGACGGGCGGTTGGGGACGTTTCCCGATTGTGGTGTCGAGGCGATCCTCGCTCACGATGCGGAACGGGAGCGGCTGCTTTTCGAGCAATTGGCGCGCAGTTGTGATGCGTCGTTTGTCATCGCGCCCGAGATCGATGCGATTCTCGCTAACCGCAGAAAGCGGGTCGATTCCGCCGGTGGCATATTTCTGGGGGCGTCTCGGGAAGCAATCGAACTCTGCACCGACAAGCTCTTGCTGGCGAAACATTTCCAAGCGAACGGAATCCCCACAATTCAGACGAAACTTTTTGATCGAGACGCCGGCAGTGATGACGCGCGGTTCCCGCTGGTCTTGAAACGCCGCGACGGTGCCGGCTCCCTGGAAACAGCGCTGATTCCCGACCAAAACTCGTTTGAACTTGCACGGTCTGGTCGGCTCGATTCCGGCCACATCGGCCGGATGATTGTGCAACCCTATTTGCGTGGCAGGAACCTCTCGGTCGCGGCAATCATTTCCGTAGAGCAAAGCCGAATCGACGTTTTCCCAATCGCCGAACAACATTTGAGCGGCGACGGACGATTCCGCTTTCTGGGTGGACGCATCCCCGCGTTTAGGCACGTACAGCACAATGTTGAACAGCTCGTTCACCGGGCATGTGTCTGCATACCTGGTCTCTGCGGTTACGTCGGTTTCGACTTCATCCTACCCGACGACGAACCGAACAAACCCCTGCTCGTCGAAATCAATCCACGACTGACGACAAGTTATCTTGGCTATCGCGCGCTGAGCGTCGAAAACATCTCCGAGCGAATCATCTTTCCTGCGAGAACGTTTCCCAAACTCATGTGGAAACGACAAGCAGCCAATTTCCAGGCAGACGGAACGGTGACACGCAAAGATCGCGCCGAAAGATCCTACGTTCAACAACCGGAGTCGCTTGTCCCGCAAAGCGACACCGATCACCCGATTTCAACAACTGACAACTGACTGTTTCTATGCTCGCAATTGGGTTAGACATTGGCGGGGCGAACCTCAAGGCGGCAGACAGCGACGGCCGGGTTTTGTCGCGGAGCTTTGCGGTCTGGAAAAGACCCGAGCGGTTGGGCAGCGAGCTGGCAAAACTGTTGGCCCTGTTTCCAAAACCGGACTGTCTGGCCGTCACAATGACGGCCGAACTGGCCGACTGCTTTTCTACGAAGTCACAAGGGGTCGACCGCGTGTTGTCGGCCGTCGAACAGGTCGCTGGGACGACCCCTGTTATCGTCTGGCAAACTGGGGCTGAGTTCGTGACGTCAGTCGTGGCACGAGAGATTCCACTGCTGGTCGCCGCCGCCAACTGGCATGCGCTGGCCACCTGGTTCGGGCGGCTGGTCCCGCGGAATTCGGCCGTGTTGATCGACGTCGGCACGACGACTACCGACGTGATTCCGATGCTCGACGGTGTGCCCGTGCCGGCCGGCATGACCGACATCCAGAGGCTGATCTCTGGAGAACTCATCTACAGCGGCGTCCGTCGCACACCGCTGTGTGCCGTCGCGTTGTCGGTTCCGTTTCGTGAGGGCTACTGCCCGTTGGCGGCGGAACTCTTCGCGACCACATTGGACGTGTACCTGATTCTGAAAATGATTCCGGAAGATGCCAGCGACCATGACACGGCTAACGGTCAACCGGCCACGGTTGTGTCGGCGCACGACCGTTTGGCCCGCATGGTCTGCTGTGACCGCCAGGAATTTACACTGGCCGATGCAGAAACAATGGCCCGTTTTCTGGCCGACGTGCAACAGCAACGAATCTCCGCTGCTCTGAAGCGGGTCCTCTCGAACCTGGCGGGCGACTGCCGCGAGGTGTTGATCTCCGGGTCCGGAACGTTCCTTGCGGAAACAGTCCTCTCGGAACATCGTCGCCTGCATGGTGCCCGGCGGATCCGTTTGGCGGAACAACTCACCCCGGAAGCATCTCAGGCCGCCTGTGCGGTGGCGGTGGCTCAATTGGCATCGGAGCGCCTTTCCTGACGCATTCGATCACGATTCCCGTCGGCCTGCCGACACGAGTCGGGTCGCCCGATCTCCCTTCACAGAATAGTTTAAAACGAGTGGAATTCACAACTTGCGATCATACACGTCACTGGAATTCGCGTTGACTTCATCAGTCATGCCTCCGTCAAGTTGCAGGGCAAGCACAGCTCGCAGCGATCTTCGTTCCCGTCACAAAGCACTTCTTGTCTGCGCGGATTCCGGAGTCGCATTGATTAAATATGCTGAAAATTTCGATGAGTTGAAGCAGGTCTGCACGTCCTTGACTGTAGTAATCCGGAGGCCGCCACGAATGCGCGACGATGTTCACTCTCTGCGAGGGCCCCACTTCGTACTCACGCCCGACGGCTCTCTGCACGGAGAAGACATCCCCGAGAACAGGGAAATCGTCCGGCGAATCCACGCCTGCGTGGACGCTTGCGACGGAATTACGACCGAAGAGCTGGAAAAGGGGATCATCCAGGACATGAGACGTGCCCTGGCGCAGGTCGTGCCGACGCTGGAAGAACGAAATCGAGGTCAGTAGCCGGCGACAGGAGCGAAGCCGATTATTGCCTGGAACGTCGCCAGCGAAGCCGCCATCGAAAACTGAGGCTTCTGTTCCACTAGTTTCCGCAAGACCGACTCGATACAAGACCAGCCGAGCGATTTGCCCCGCACGGCTGGTCTGTTTTGTGATCGAATGACGGAACTCTTGGTGGAATCAATCGTCGTAATCGACGTAAACCACGCCGTTTTTCGACTTGATTTCCACCTCGTATTTCCCGTAGTCGTATTCGACTTTGCTGCCACTGCGGCTGACTTTGATCTTCGCACACCCGCACGGCGGTACGCAAATCTCGACGAACACACACCGTGGGACCGGCTGGCAGCAGCCACAACGATCCGGCTTCGGTGTACAAGGGTCATTGACCTGAACAATCATCTTGACGGCACAAGGGTGGATATTGTGCCGATCCTCGTACTTGACGCAGTGATAGAGTTTGATAGGTTCTGATGTCGGTTTTGTACCTCCCCCGATGGCCGGCGCGGGCGGTACCGCTCCGTATTCGGCGAGCACCGGGGTCGGCGCATTCTGCAGCGAGACAATTCTGCCGTAAACGGCTGGATTCGTTGTCGTTTTTGTTGTTCCGAAGACCGAGTCGAACAAACCCGCTTCGCCCGGAACGGTCGAACCGGCCAGAGCCACAATCGCAATCGCCAGACTGGTCAATCTCTTCATGGCATTTCCCTTTCTCAATGTTCCGCATGGTCGATGGATCATGGGGAAACGTGTCAAAACCTCACCAAGCTCACCAAAATATAGGCCATGTCTGAACGCCGCAGGCCGGTTGGAAGCAAAATCGCAGGCAAACCCTTGGAATAAGACGATAACGGTAATGTTTAGAGATAATAGGTAATCTTGGAAAATTCAAGCCGGTTTCTCGTAATTGGTCCGTTTTGGGACCGATTTTCGCAACCGTCGAACCGCACAACGACCGGTGGGTGGTTGCTAGTCCGCATGATTCACAGTGGATCAAACAAAAGATCTTCTGTGTGTGTCTAGCACCTTAAGCCGCGTCCACCGCGAGCGATATTCCCGACTGGTCCGTCTTGCTCGTCTGCGCCTTCACCGGCGGTTGAGCCGACCAAACGAAATAGGCGGAGACGGCAGGAAACAGCAGAAAGGCAGACAGCGCAAGCGTGTAGTTGCCGAACTGGTCTTTGGCCAGCGCCAACGGCAGCGGTCCCAGCGCGGCGGCGGCAATGGTGATCGACATCACAATCCCGCGGATCGCTCCCTGATGCAGCCGGCCGAAATAGTTCACCCAAACGGCGCTGCCGGTGCTTCGCATAATGCCTCCGTGCAGGCCCAGTAAAGACGAATAGAGGACCGCTAGGGCAGGTGTGGGCATCATAACCAGCAGAAGCAGCGCGGAGCCGAAAAAGACCATGCTCGCCAGCAGCAGGTATCGCGCCTGGATGCGGTCGGTTAAATAACCGGCCACCAGGCTGGAGAAGGTGGCGACCACCGCGTGCAGACCTAACAGCGCCAACGCATACGTTTCGGACACACCGCGGGCACCCAACAGCGACACCTGGTGAAACACCAGCCCGGTGCCGACCATCGAACTGGTCGACATGACGGCGATAATTTTCCAGAACGTACCGCTGCGACACGCCTCGGCCACCGTCCAGGAATCTTCCACTCGCCACCCGGCTAGCTGGTGGTTATCCACAGCGACTGTGCGATCAATAGGACCGGAATTCGATTGATCAGGCGGATTTTCATCACCCGCTCGTCGACCGTCGGGCAGCAAGCCGAGGTCCTCGGGACGGTTGCGGATCAACACGAGGCCCGGCAGCACCAGCACAGCCCAAACCCCAACGGCGAAGACCACCCAGACGGTGCGCCAGTCAAAATGAGCAATGAGTAGGTGGTTGACCTGCGGAAAAGCCATCACCGACATCGTCCCGCCCAGTCCCATAATACCCATCGCCAACCCACGACGCTGCTGAAACCATTCGCCCACCAGCCAGGTTGAAATGAGCGTCAACGACCCTTGTCCCAGACAGCGGATCATCGTAAAGCCCACGTAAAGCGCTGCCAGATGCCGAATACTCGCCATCCACAAGCAGGCCAGACCCAGCAGCAGCGCCACGACCGGCAGCATGATTCGTGCCCCGTAGCGGTCGACGAGTCGGCCCACTAGCGGCAGAGTCAGCCCTCCCAGCAAAGTGGCTACGCAGTAGGCCGACGAGTAGGCTGTCCGTGAAAGCTTCAGATCGGCGAGCATTTGCTCGATGAAAGCCGCCACCGAGTACGACTGTCCCGGACCGGACATGAAGATCCCGAGCGCAGCGACACCGAGAACCACCCAGCCCGGGTGAAATCGGAGTTTCGAGGTAACAGTGTTGGTGACTTCCAGTTCAACAGCAGGGGCAACGAAATGGGTGCTCATTAAGGAGTATGATTGCGTCCTTGGCACTGCTTCTTTAAGAGGTTTTTTAGGAGGGTCAGATTCGCGGGAGTTCATGATTCTACACGTTCAGGCCGACCGACAATAGGTGTACGCAACCATTGTATGCCGTGAATTGCTTCGGACCGCTGCGATCAGTAGGCGGTCAGCCTTCGCCCCGCCGTGCGATGGTCGGTCTTGAGGATCAACCAGCGTCACGGGGTCTGACCGCGGCAACCAACTCGTTCCGCACTCTTGGATGACTCACCTGAGAATCTGTGGAAGCAGGCCAGAAGAATCGAAATTCTTCACACGAGCACGTACAATATCCCGACATCGGTCGTCGGTCATCGGTTCGCTTGATCATTAGCTTGCGATGACTCGAATTCCTCTTTTCGTGTTGCGAGATCTGTCATGCATGTTCGTTCGTTTCATCCCAGCGACTTGCCCGTGTTGAGGGATATCACCGCGAGCGCGTTCGACGGTGTGTCGATCGATCAAAGCATCGAGCGTGAATTCGGAATCATTCACGGTCACCATTGGAAATGGCGCAAAGGCCGGCACCTCGACGTCGACGTTCTGCGCGAGCCCGACGGAATCTTCGTCGCAGAGGAGCAGGGTCGCATCGTCGGCTGCATCACAACCTGGATGGACAAGGAGGCGGGCATCGGGCATATCCCGAACATCGCCCTCGTTCCAGAGTGCCGCGGTCGAGGATTTGGACGCCGACTCATCGAGCTGGCGCTGAATCGTTTTCGCGAAAACGGTCTCAGCCACGCCCGAATCGAAACGCTCGTCCAGAACGAAGTCGGCAAACATTTGTATCAATCGATGGGTTTCCGCGATGTTGCGCGGCAGGTGCATTTCGCCCTCAACCTAAACGCAACTGAACAGACCGTTGAGTTGGGCGACGGGTTGGAACGTCCCGACGCCGGCGAACAACCATGTCATCGGCCGACCGCCGACAGCTATAACGACGAAGACTGATGCGTATTGTACTCATTGGAGCAGACGGTCAACTTGGCCGAGAACTGCAGCGGCAACTGGACGAGCAGGTTATCGTGTTCGGTCATGCCCAGGTTGAAATCACCGATCCCCAGAGTGCCGAATCGGCGATTGCGGATGCCGCTGCCAACCTTGTGATCAATGTGGCGGCATACAATCAGGTCGACCGGGCGGAAGATGAGCCGGACGTTGCTTACCGCGTCAACGCTTTAGGGCCACGAAATCTAGCCCTCTGTTGCGAGGACCGCGGAATCCCCTTGCTACACGTCAGCAGCGATTTTGTTTTCGGACTCGACTCGAACCAGACTAAACCCTGCCGAGAGACCGACGCGACCGGACCGCTGAGCGCCTACGGAGTCAGCAAGCTGGCTGGCGAGTGTTTCGTCAGAGCACTCTGTCGGCGGCATTTTGTGGTGCGGACTTGCGGTCTGTACGGATGTGGAAAAACACCTGGAACGGGAAATTTTGTGGAAACCATTCTGCGGCTCGCCAAGCAGCGGAACGAATTGAGCGTCGTCGATGATCAAACTTGTACGCCGACCTCCACCGCCGATCTGGCCCGGGCCATCCAAGCCCTCATTGCGACTGTCGACTACGGTTTGTACCACGCCACCAACACGGGAAGCACCACCTGGTACCGGTTTGCTTGCGAGATTGTTCGGCTGCGGCAATGCGACGTCCGTGTGCGGCCGATTAGCTCCGAGGAATTTGGGGCGAAGGCACTTCGGCCATCGTACAGCGTGCTCGACAATCGCAAGCTTGCCGAGACAATTGGATTCGCGCTTCCCCCCTGGCAGGAGGCGCTGGTGAAATATCTGAACGATCAACAGACCTGAGGTATTGCAACCACGACAATCCAGGCAACACGTTCTCGCAGGTTGACGGCGGGGCTGGTTAGTATTCAAACTGGACAAGGCGTATCCTTGATGAATTCTGTCGAGAGTCGAGGGTCAAGAGTTCAGAGCCGGACGATTTCTGACTCTCGACACTCGACTCAACTGCCGCGAAGCGGCCAGCAGCCGCGCTGGGAAACATCATGACCTTCAACGATTTAAGACGGACGCTCTCCGAGGCGCTTTCGACGGGGAAGATTGGCACGCCGGTGGCAATCCGAATGCACGTTCAACTGGCCGACTCGAACGTCGATCCGCTGATGCTGTTGGCAACAGCCATGCAAACAGTCGAGCAGGTATTTTCCGCTCGACCGGCCAGATTGATGGCCCGCGAAAACGCCGACGGACGGCAATTCAACGTCCTGCTGAACTACGCCGGCGGAGAAACGGTCATGCTGACCGTCGGACGCGGTTCGGCCAAAACTGCATCATTGAACCTGTTGTTGATCGGCAATCACGGAGTCATCCGGCTGGAAGGCGCTGAACTGTTCGAAGCAACCGCCGCCGACTTCACGGCCGACGTCGATCCCTGGAAGAGTCCTATCGAACAGAGCCTCGAACGAAACGAAGCCGTCGCGTTGTCCTGATCAGTTAGATTCCCGGTCTAACCCATGGATTCCAGCAATGGCTACGTTTCAATAATTGTCTGCGGCCCCTCAATGTGGGCCGCGAGTTCATTGCTGAATTCCAACGCATTCCCTGCCGTTGCTAAGCGATAGGCACAAATCGGGACCAACCGATTCGCGATGTTTTTACATCATTGTTCGAGTCTCTCGGCAGAGATTAGCACGGCGAGTTCCAACTTCCACATTCATCTTCAACGCAACTGGGCGGCTTATGTTGCCAATGCGAACCGTGCCGAGGTCGAATTGATCGCTTTTGCTGATGGACTGAAATACACAATTTGTCTATACACAGTCTTATACGAATTTAAGGCGTTTTTGGACGTATACGCACGCTTCCTTTGCAAGATCATCAATCATGAGGACTCACCTGTCAACGGTTTCCGAAGCGCGGGTGTCGAAGGGTGCAAATTGTCCGGCGGCAAGTTGGCGAATTGGCTCACGCATCAGGAGTTTCCGCAAAAGGCCACCCTCAAGTCACTTATCGTGAAGGAGAGTTCCGAGTGGATTACCGCGGTTGTCAATCATCGCGACACTGTCGCACACTACCGTGACCTCCCAGGATTCAGACAGATCCACATTCGCTTAACGAATGGCCCCGCGACAGTCAATGAAAGTGACATTTGTCCGCCGATGATGCCGGACGGAACCGAACTCGCGTCATTTGTTAAAGAGCTGCGATCGAAGCTCGGGGCCTTCGTCGAGGCAAGTTCGCGCACCTTACCATCGGTTGACTTTGCCAAACTTGAGACTTGGCCGGATGCATCTCGGCGCATGAGTTGACGGCGAAGTGGAATCTAACAAATCGGTGAACCGGAGTTGACTCGCCTTTCGATTTTTCAACATGGTTTCTTTCGTTTATAATTCGTGCTAAGTCAACGTCGATTCGGTTGGTCCGCCAACCCGGTTACCTCCAACGTTCACAACCACCGGCAGAGCCAGAAAAAAATGATGGCCCGCTTAATGTTGTTTGTCGTGGCAATGGCATGGTCCGGCGGCGCCCGGGCGGAAGAGTGGCCTCGGTGGCGCGGTCCAGAGGGCAATGCCGTTTCGGATCAAGCTCCCCTACCGGTTCGCTGGAGCACCCAGCAGAACGTCCGCTGGTCGGCGCGGATTTCCGGCGAGGGTTCTTCCTCGCCCATCGTCTGGAAAGATCGCCTCTTTCTCACGTCGGCGCTGGACGACGGGACGCGGCGGGTGATTCATTGCCTAAAGCACAGCACCGGAAAAACTCTCTGGTCACGCGAACTTGAGGACAACTTTCCGGAAATCAGCTCGACGCTGACCGGACACGCGGCCGCCACACCCGTGACCGACGGTCAGCACGTGGTTGCCTTTTTCGGCAATGCCGGCGTCGTCTGCTACGACTACACCGGCAAACGGCTCTGGAAGAGACGCTTCGACTATTTCGATTCGGAACTTGGTTTGGCCAGTTCGCCCATTCTGTACCGCGACCGCGTGATCTTGGTGTGCGATCACGACGGAAGCCGCTTGAAGTCGTTCGATTCGTTTCTGATCGCGTTGGACATTCGCAACGGGAAAACCGTCTGGAAGACCGATCGGCCCGGTCTGTTTCGCTCCTGGTCGACGCCGATTCTCGTGCCGATTGAGCGAAAGCGGCCGGAACTACTCATCAACGCGCAAGATCAACTGCGGGCCTACAATCCCGAAACGGGAAAACAGTTGTGGTTCGTGACGGGCATGACCGGCTGGGTGACCCCCTCGCCAGTGTTCGGTCAAGGGCTGGTCTTTGCGACGTCGGGCAAGGACGGGCCAACCATGGCTGTGCGTCCCGGAGGCCGCGGCGACGTCACCCACCAGAACGTCGTCTGGCTGCACAAACGAGGGGCTCCGTATGTCTGTTCTCCGTTGCTTTACCAAGGGCGGCTTTACGTTCACAACGAGCAAGGAATTCTCACCTGCTTTGCCGCGACTTCCGGACGCATTCTGTACCGCAAGCGGTTGGAGGGCAAATTCATTGCCTCCGGCGTAGCAGGCGATGGCAAGCTGTACCTGACAAACGACGCCGGCATGACCTTTGTCATCAAGACTGGCGACGAGTTTCATCTGCTCGCAAAGAATTCGTTGCAGGAAGAATGCCTGGCATCGCCGGTCATTTCCGGCGGCCAACTGCTGATGCGAACGCAATTCCATGTGTACTGCATCGGCCGGCCCTCGAAATCGTGAGGGGAGATTCGCAGAATTCCCCGCCCGATGCTTGATCGGCGGTCCAGGGCGGGCAACAATATTGGGCAACAAGAGAGCGCACGTCTGTTCGTCGTCTTCGGAGAGTCCGAGTCCGATTCATCGTTTTGAGCAAGTGGAGGAGCCAGTAATGGTCAAGAACGTAGCTGTATTGCTGTTGGGGTTGACGTTGATCGTCAGCGCGGCGCAGGCCGCCGAGAAGTCCGGGCTGGTTAAAGGAACGCCCGACCTGAAATCGGCCGGCCCGCTGACCTTCGGTCCTAACGGGATTCTGTTTGTCGGCGATTCCCGATCGGCTGCGATCTTTGCGATCGACACCGGCGACACGAAAGGGAACCCGTCGCAGGTCACGCTGAGTGTTGAAGGGCTGGACCAGAAGATCGCTGCGCTGTTGGGCACCTCGCCGCGCGACGTCCTCGTGAACGACCTG
The DNA here is from genome assembly GCA_963582395.1 of Planctomycetota bacterium. GTDB lineage: Bacteria > Planctomycetota > Planctomycetia > Planctomycetales > Planctomycetaceae > CAUZTK01. Next base: position 17,693 of record CAUZTK010000003.1, read on the forward strand.
GCCGTCAACCCAGCCAGCGGAAACGCTTATTTGTCGGTCTCTCGCGGCCGCGGACCGCAAGCCCAGCCGGTCTTGCTGCGCGTCGACGGTAACGGTCAGCTCTCAGATGTTTCATTGAAGAACGTACCGTTCGCCAAGTCGGTGCTGCCGAACGCTCCTGCCCCGAACGCCACTGATCGCCGTCGGCGCTCGAAGCGGGCTCAGTCCATCACCGATCTGGCTTTTGTTGATGGCCGGGTGTTCATTGCCGGCCTCTCGAATGAAGAGTTCGAATCGACCTTGCGTTCGGTTCCGTTTCCATTCAGTCAGGCCGACAGGGGAACTGGTGTCGGCATCTACCACGGCGCCCACGGCCGGTTCGAGACCAATTCACCGATTCGAACCTTCACGCATTACAAGATTGACAACAAGTCGTACCTGTTGGCCGGTTACACCTGCACGCCGCTGGTGAAGTTTCCCGTTGCCAATCTGAAGCCGGGCGCCAAGCTTCAGGGAACGACCATTGCTGAACTGGGAAACCGCAACCGGCCGCTCGATATGTTTGTCTACAAGAAAGGCGGCAAGAACTTCATCCTGATGGCCAACAACAACCGGGGCGTGATGAAGATCACCACCGATCGCATCGGCACGATCGCGGCCATCACTCCGGAGACCAAGATCGACCGCGGAGGCAAAGCCGGCCTCAGCTACGAGACCATCACCGACATGAAGGGCGTCCAGCAACTCGATCGGCTGAACCAGGACTACGCCGTCATCATCGTGCAAGCGGAGTCGGGGGCCTCGAACCTGCAGACCATTGCGCTGCCGTAGTTGAACGTATGAAGAGATCCGATTCTGCACCGCGGATCGTGTTTCGACGAAACCCACGTTGGCTCACGGCAAATTGCTCTGCTGTGACCAGCGCAGCGGGTGCGAACCAGTCCAAGAAACCCGGCTTCCTTTCCGGATGCCGGGTTTCTTTTCCGTAACGCGGGAAGTCCCCGAATGATGCTCAACCGTAGTACTCACCGCACAAACCTACCGCAGGCAGCCCCAGATCATCCTAGGGACAACGCCGGTTTGGCTGTCTGTCGCTTGCGGCGCCTGCGGGTGCCGGAGCACGGTTTCTTGTCGATGCTGTTGATCGTGTTCGGCATAGCATCTCTGGCAGCGAATGGCTGCGGTGGTGGTTCCGGTGAGGAAGCAGCCGAGACCTCGGCATCGAACGGCGGGTCACCGGCTGCAAGTCGTCAGCCCGATCAAAACAACTCGCAGACACCAACCGATTTGACAGGTAAGTCAGACGCAATCTCCATCGTCCTGAACCGCTCGCCAAACGACCAAATCAGCACCCGCATCGAACTTCGCGGCCTGAGTCGCCTCGAACTGCATGCGCTCAAGCAAGCCAAGTTTCATCAGGATCAGTGGAAACAGTTTTTGACAGTTTCTGTTGCCGTTGACGGGACGCTGCCACTGCCGCCAATGCTCGGTGATTACCGCATCGAAAATGAGACCCTGCTGTTCGAGCCTCGTTATCCGCTCAGTCCCGGTGTGAGCTACCGCGCAGTTTACAATCCGGCCCACTTGCCCGGTGCGGCCGAGTCGGACAGGCAGGTGGTGACGCAGGAGTTCTCAATCCCCAAGACTCCGTCCAAGCCGACGACCCTCGTCACGCATGTCTATCCCAGCCGGAACACCTTGCCGGAAAACCAGTTGAAGTTCTACCTGCATTTTTCCGCCCCCATGAGTCGTGGCGAGGCTTACCAGCAAATTCACCTGTTCGAAGATTCCGGCAAAGAGGTCGACTATCCATTCCTTCGGCTCGACGAAGAACTGTGGGACAACAGCGGCACACGGTTTACGCTGCTGATCGATCCGGGACGCATCAAGCAGGGGCTGAAACCTCGCGAGGATGTTGGCCCGGTCCTGGAAAAAGGAAAGTCCTATACGTTAGCCATCGATCGGGAATGGCTGGACGCCCAGGGCAATCCGCTGAAAGAGCCTTTCCGTAAGCAGTTCAAGGTCACCGAGCCGGACGTCACGCAGCCGAACCACCAGCGCTGGAAACTCTCCATTCCCGGTGCTGGCACGACCGAACCGCTGGTCGTGATCTTTAGCGAGTCGCTGGATCAGGGCATGCTGGAGCGGGTGCTCGTAGTCACCGATTCGGCGGGTCAACCTTTGACCGGCGAAATCGAAGTCGACCAGCAGGAAACCCGCTGGCAGTTCCGGCTCGATCAGCCTTGGAGGCCGGGTGAGTTTTTCCTGGTGGCCGAATCGGTTCTGGAAGATCTGGCCGGCAACAGCTTCGCCCGACTGTTCGAAGAAGAACTGGACAAGTTCGAGCAAATCCAGCGGAAACTGACAATCAAAACCGTTTCACGAAAATTCGTCGTCAAAACCACCGACGGTTCATAACCAAGCTGTTTGGTCCGAATCATTCTCTGACTGACATCCGTTATGGCTGCCTACGTTTGGACGTCGATCTGCAACCGGCGGGACGTTCGGGTGGTCAGCGCAGATCACACCGAGCGATGCTCGGTGGCTAAACGGTTGTTGGGCGAACTGACTGTAGCTATGGAACCCTCAGAAGCTTCTCTCGTATCGATGTTGCTGGCCCTGCTTCCGGCGACGCTGATCGCTCTTTGCTTGAGGAGTCGGTTACTCTTCCTGTTCGCCATTTGTGGATCAGTCATCGGGCAGATGCTGCTGTCCCCATTAATCAGGGCAGAATTCGGCCCCGAAGCGACGGTACGTGACCGAATCATTTTGCACGCTGTAATCGATCTTCCCTACGCAACGACTGGTGCACTGCTCGTCGGTCTGTTTGGCTGGTGGATGGACCCGAATCCACGAAAACGCTGGCCATTCAAGAAACAGCGACCGAAGGTCGATAATTAGGCGCCCAACAACGCCCAGCCGTAGGGTTCGGCATCCATGCTGAATCGCCTTGATCGTCCAGCAACGAGACGGAATTTGGTAAACTGAACCTCATACACCGCCCCCTGCTCGCCGGCAACGTGTGCTAAACCAGCGGCCTGCCGAGCAAGTGGCCGGCTGAGTGTCGCAGTTCTTCGAGCCGTCTGTGGGCTTGCTGTGCCGATTGAGATGCTACGGCTTGAAGAAGCCGTGCTTGGGTTCGTTGTAGAAACCGGCCAGCCAACCTCTGGCGGCCGCAGCAGAGGGCCAATTCGGCCAGGTTGAGCAGATCGCAGCCGGCTCCCCGGACATCGTCGAGCCTGCCATGGAGTCGATACGCCTGCCACAGCCGGGAAACTGCCACGTCGATCTCGCCGTTCAGCAGGGCCACCACGCCCAGACTGCCCCAGTCGGCAGCCTGCTCGGAGAGCGAACCGGCAGCTTTCTCTAACTGCAGCGAACGCAACAGAAGTTCCTCGGCCAACGGGTACTCTCCCGTGCAAAGGGCGTCGTTGGCCAGGCCGGTCAAATCGCACGCCGTCTGCAACTCGCCGGCCGCGCCTGGACCGTGACCGTGCGTGATCTCTGCTAAGATCGACTGCTGCTGCCAGCTTGCGGCGACCTCGTTTCGGCCCTGTTCTCGGTAGACGGCCGCAAGATTGTGGGAGGCCAATGCTCGCAATCAGCAGTTTTCGGTCAACTGGGAGGACTTCAGCAGTCTGAAAAACTGGTCGATTGCCTCGTCGAAGCACTCGATCCGCGTTAAATAACAGCCAAACTCAATGCGGGCCTCATGACCGGAATTTGAGTCGCAGGCAGCGAAATACGTCACTCTGGCCTCTGCAGCGCGTCCCTGTACCGCCAAATGGTTCACCTTTTCAGCAGCCTTTGGATCGGTGACAAGCAGTCGAGCGTTGTTGTTTGGGACCGGATCACATTTTGCCTCACATGTTTGCGCCGTTTGGATGAAATCAGCCGCGAATAGTGAGAGCAAGCGTGTTGTGACGATTCGTGCCGAGAGATTTTGGGAACGTTCGGACGGTCCTTTCGACCTGCCAGTGACGGTGAAAGTCCCGAGCAGCAGGCTCTCTTTTTCGGCTGTACGGCTTCCTGACCATCATGGCGCGCGATCAACTGCGCCTCAACCCAAGCTACTCGTTGCGGAACTGGTGTCAAGCCGGTCTTATCAGATCCAGGCAGAAATAAGTTTGGTCAGTCTCGGTGCACGAATCCGTAGCTCGAAATCCTAAAATAAATTCAAACCGCCAAGACACCGATGGTCGGCATCCCAACGCTGCCAATTTGGCAGCCTGCGTGGGCACCACCAGCCGATTCGGAAGAAACTGGCAGCAACTCCCAATGACCGATAATCCGTAAGTGATTTCCAGAAAATCATTTAAGAATTTCAACTAATTGGGCACGCCGTTCGCGTATCCACACGATCGGCGTTTTTCTATCTACTAAAAAATTCGCACCGGAAGCGACAGAAAATCGCTTAATCATCAACAGGAAGTCACTGCTAGAACCGAGGAGAAGCTGATGGCAGCAACGGCGTTGAAATCGAAATCAAAGTCCAAGTCGAAAACTAAAGTTGTTCCTTTGGGTGACCGCGTGGTGGTCAATCGGGAAGAGGCTGAGACCACGACGAAGGGTGGAATTGTGCTGCCCGATAGTGCCCAAGATAAACCGCAAAAAGGAGTTGTGATCGCCGTGGGAGACGGCCACGTGATGAAGGACGGCACGAAAAAACCGTTGGCTGTGAAGGAAGGCGACCGTGTGTTGTTTCAGTCGTACGGTCCCGAAGAGATTCGACTCGGTGACGAGGAGTTGCTGTTGTTGCGGGAAAGCGACATCTTGGCGACCTTTTGATATTTGTCCGTGAGCCGTCGTCCGTTGTATTTGTGACCGGGCGGGATGATCGACCTCCGATATCCCCGGGCGGACAACGAGTTGCAGCCGACAAGGGACAACCAAATAACCAAACAAGGAGATAAATTGTCATGGCAAAAATGATTGCCTTCGGTCAAGAAGCTCAGGAATCGATGCGGCGAGGTATCAGTAAGTTGTCGCGTGCTGTTCGCGTGACTTTGGGCCCTCGCGGCCGAAACGTTATTCTTGAAAAGAGCTTCGGCTCTCCGACCGTCACCAAAGATGGCGTGACCGTGGCCCGCGAAATTGAGCTGAGCAACAAGTTTGAGGACATGGGGGCTCGCATGGTGCGTGAAGTCGCCAGTAAAACATCCGACACGGCCGGGGACGGTACAACGACCGCCACCATTATGGCTGAAGCGATTTTTAATGGAGGACTCAAAGCGGTCGTCGCTGGCGTGAGTCCTATCGAAATGAAACGAGGGATGGAGAAGGCCGTTGGCGACATCGTCGAGAAGCTGAAGGGGATGTCGGTCGAATGCCGATCGAAAAAGGCCATCGCGCAGGTCAGTGCGGTCGCCTCCAACGGCGACGAAGAGATCGGCAACATCCTGGCCGATGCTATGGAGCAGGTCGGCAAAGACGGCGTGATCACCGTCGAAGAGGGGAAGAGCCTCGAAACCAGCTTTGAGGTCGTCGAAGGCATGCAGTTCGACCGGGGTTACCTGTCCCCCTACTTCGTTACCGACCCGCAGAGCATGGAATGCATTTTCGAAGACGCCTACGTACTGATCTACGAGAAAAAAATCTCGAATATCAAGGATCTCGTGCCGGTGCTCGAAAAAGTGGTCAATGCCGGCAAGCCGTTGTTGATCGTCGCTGAAGACGTCGAGGGCGAAGCATTGGCGACAATGGTGATCAACAAGCTTCGAGGCACCTTCAAGTGCGCGGCCGTCAAGGCACCGGGATACGGCGATCGCCGTAAAGCTATGTTGCAAGACATGGCCATCATGATTGGCGGGCAGGCGATCTTTGAGGATCTCGGCATTGAGTTGGAAAACGCGCAATTGTCGGACCTCGGCCGAGTCAAAAAGATTGTCATCGACAAGGACAACACAACGCTGATCGAAGGATCGGGTAAAACCTCGGACATCAAGGCCCGGATCGATCAAATTCGTCGCGAGTTAGAGAGCTCGACCAGCGACTATGACCGCGAGAAGCTGGAAGAACGGATTGCGAAGCTTTCGGGCGGCGTTGCCCAGGTGAATGTCGGAGCGGCGACCGAAAGCGAAATGAAGGAGAAAAAAGCGCGTGTCGAAGACGCCCTACATGCGACGCGGGCGGCCGTCGAGGAAGGGATTCTTCCGGGCGGAGGTGTCTCGCTATTGCGTGCCTCGCTGGCCTGTAAGCCGCGGGGGCTCTCGATCGACGCGGGAACCGGCTACAACATTATTCTGCGTGCTTGTCGCGCGCCGTTGATCCAAATAGCCGACAACGCCGGCGAAGACGGTAGCGTGATCTGCGAGAAGGTCTCGGAGTTGGAAGGTAACCGGGGTTACAACGCCGCCAGTGGAAAGTATGAAGACTTGGTTCGCTCGGGAATTATCGATCCGACCAAGGTCACTCGCACAGCTCTGCAAAATGCGGCCAGTGTCTCCACCTTGCTGCTAACCAGCGATGCCCTGATTGCTGAAAAGCCCAAGGATGACAAGAAGGGCGGAGGAGGCGACGAAGACATCTATTGATTCTCGGGTATCTAAGTTTGAGAGTTGAGGGGCGGCCTATTCAAACCGTCTCTCAACTCAAAATCGCTTCGGGAATATCCACGTCGGCAAAGCGGATTTTTTTACCGCAGATTGGATGGCGTGAGGTCCTGCAGCAACCAGTCGATGATTCGCCAGTCCATCCAGCGGCGATCGGGGTCGATGCCGACGCGGCCCACGTAATCGAGATGTTCGTAGGAAGCGGTAATGTGCAGACTGAACGCCGCAGGCGGTACGAGTGATTCATCAAACACTCGAACGGGAACCAGAGCGGATCATCGCGTGACGTAAGGACCAGCGTCGGCACTAGAATGCTTGGTATGAACTGGGCCGCGCTGCAGCGGGTGTAATAATTTTCTGCCGACTAGAATCCGGAAACGGTTGCGGTGTACAGATCGTCGAATTCGCGGAGCGATCGCGGTCTACGGCTGGCGCATCGCAGCAGGGAATTGACGATCAGTCGCGAATTGGCCTCGAGTCGCCGGCAAGCAGCGAGACTAAACGACGGTTATAAAATCGTTGCTCGAACCGCTCGGTTTAGCGGATACACGCAGACAGGTTTATGGGGGGATTCACCGTCAAGGCGCGGTCGAGCTGTGGGGGAAGCCGATCGGGCAATTCGCCGAACAGCTTGAGCGTCGTGTTCCCGTTCAGCGAAAAGCTGACCAGGCCGATTCGGGCGCTGGGAACTAACTGCACCATGTGCTGCAATGCCGCCAGCACATCGCCCGATCGCCAGGCGTGATACGGAAATCGGGCTAATCCGGCACCGGCCTCCGTGCCCCGGTGATCCAATCGAAACGTACGAACTCCGCGCTCGTTCAATTTGCCGGCAATGCGGACTAAGTAAGAGCTGCCATGGTATCCTGTTAACCCGGCCAACAACAACACGGCCCGGTGTTTCGGCTTCCATGCTCGCGGGCAATCGTCGTATAGAACCAGTCTATCGCCATCACTGAGTTGGACTGCATGCTGTGTCGCCACGTATGGATACTGCCGGCCGAGCAGACAAAAGCCGGCCAGCGTTTGTGCGTGCCCCCCTCGAAATAGTGGATGCGGGCGGAAGACCGGGAACGGGACGGCAGTCATCAACCTTCGCCTGCGGGGATGGTCGAACCGGTCGTTGGCATAGTTTTTCTCGACAAGCTATTCGCGTCGGCGAGGGGAATTGGATATGCTGAACACCCACGTCTATATTTGCGAGATTGAATTCACGTTCACTGCGGCTCTGCATCGCATTGAAGTTGATTGACGAGTGGGGGGACCGTTGACGATGACGTTCGCCGTTGCGCTCGACTTCAAGAAAAAAACCGAGCAAAAAATTTCGCTGGACCGTGTAAGCGAGGCTTGCGGCAACGGGGATTATTGCTGGGTCGACTTCGATGCCGTCGATGAGGCCGAGCTACGAGATTTTCTGTTGAACTTGGGAGCCAATCAGCAGACCATTGAGGAGATCATCGAATTCGACCCGGTCTCCGTCTTCAACGTGTATCCAACCTGCCTGCACTTTACGCTGTCGGAAGCCAGAATGGTCGGCCGAGAATTCAAAACGATTCCGGTTCACGTGCTGCTCGGCGACGGGTTTCTGGTGACGATTCATTGTGAGCATGTCGAGTTTCTCCGTCGCGCACAACAGACGTACCGCGAAGGCTTTAACACGGCTGCGCTCTCTCCCGGATTTCTGCTGTTCGAGTTGGCAGACCATTTGGCGCACGTCTTCGGTGTGACGTTGGCCAGCTTCGCCGAACAGATCGAGCGTATCGAGGAACAACTGTTCGGTGAGATGTCGGACAAAATTTTCGTGGAGGTTTCCGAACTGATCCGCTCTCTGCTGCAGTTCCGCAAAGCCGTGATTTCAGCGAGAGAGATCGTTCACGATCTGGCGACTCGCCGTTCCCCTTTTGTCACCGAGACGACTCAGCCTTACTTGGAAAAAAAGGCCGCGCTGATGGATCGCTTGAGTGCCGACGCCACAACCGAGCGCGAAGTCCTCTCTGAATTCCTGAACCTCTATATGGGAATCGTGGGACACCGCACGAATAGGGTAGTCACCCGGCTGACGGTTATCAGCACCATCTTTCTGCCCCTCGCCTTTCTGACCGGGTTGTTCGGCATGAACTTCGAGCACATGCCCGAGACGAAACATCCACTCGGATACGTCGGTTTCTGGATTGTGTCGGCCGTTCTTGTGATGAGTCTTTTGCTCTGGATGAGACGGAAGAAGTGGTTGTGAATCAGATCGCTGCGGCGACACACCGGGAAACCGCCCCGACACAGGCCAGCTCACACCGCTACCAACGCTCAACCGGACCTGACGGAACTGGAACGTGCATGTCTGGCAAGATTCCGGTGCGTGTGCCGCCGACCGGGCCCTCCTTGGAAATAGCCTCCAGCGCGGCGTCGAATTCTTCCTGGGTCTGCGCCAATTGAAACCGGTGCCGCAGACAGGCCCGGACCCGCATCGCCTTCAAAGACCAGTGACCGGTCTTGCGAAAGACGATGATCGCCGATCGACAACCGCGCAGTTGTTCCAGATAACCAAACTGCCGTTTCAGCAGTTGCAGCCGTTCGTCGAAATTCCCGGGCGGATCGTACCGGCCGGTTTGTTCCCACTGGATAAGCTGTCGGAAAATCCAGGGGTTCGCCAGTGCCCCGCGACCTATGGAGACGCCTTGGCAGCCGGTTTGACGGAGCATGACCGCGGCATCGGCAACCGTGCGGACGTCGCCGTTGCCGATGACCGGGATCGTTTCGGCCGCCTCGACCACCTGACGGATGCCGCCGAGATCGACACTCCCTGTAAATCCCTGAGCCCGCGTTCGTCCATGGATGGCAACAGCGGCGACACCGACCTGCTCGAATTCCCGCGCAAAACGGGGGGCGGTCATTTGCTGGCTGTCCCAACCCAAACGCATCTTCACCGAAACCGGAACTTTGACGGCTTCGACCACTTGCCTGACAAGCGCGACGGTTTCCTCACTCCGGCACATCATGCTTGCGCCGGCTCCTCGTTTCGTGACCCGATCGACCGGACAACCCATGTTGATGTCAACCGCATCGACACCGCGCGCTTCGAGAAACTGGGCCGCGTCACGCATCTTGGCCGGATCGTTTCCGAAAATCTGCACGGCCAGCGGGCTGTCCGCCGGACAGGTTTCGATGAGCTGCAGAGATTTTTTGTTGCCGGCCAACAGACCGTGCGCGTTCACCAGATCGGTCGTCGCCAGTCCGACACCCCCCAGTTCTCGCACAGTCTGTCGGAACGGCAGATTGGTGTAACCGGCCAGAGGCGAGAGCAGATAGCGAGACTTCAATTTCCGCAAACCGTATCGCAACGGCGCTGCTTTGGGGTCTGGAAAGTCCATCTGTTGAGTAGTGCCCTCAGATGCCTGGCAAGCCGCTCGAAGCTGTTTTCATCCCTGACAACCCGTGTCATCCGAGGTCAGACATCTTTCTCGTTGATAGTGTCAGTGATCAAGGGCAGCCGGAAGCCATGATTGTCTTCGTTTCAGTAACACGGTAGGCTATCAGAGTGAGTCGCCCGGATTCTATCACTTTTGGTCAGTGATCGGCACGAAGTCATGGCCGATTTTGTTTACTGTCTGAACGCCAGTACCATCAAACCGACGCCGATTCTCGAGCAGATTCGCATTGCCGGGCAGGCAGGGTACTCGGCCATCGAGCTGTGGCACGACGATCTCGACACATATCTGGCGTTGGGGGGCAGCCTGTCCGACATCCGCAAGGCGCTGGACGATCAGGGTCTGGCCGTGCCCAGCACGATTTTTTTGAAAGGCTGGTGGGACACCGTCGGCAACGCGTACGCGGCGGCAATCGATGAAGTACGGCGACGTCTGCAACAGGCTCACCAGTTGGGCGCCTCGTACTGTATTGCCGGACCCCCGCTGGGACCGGTCGATTTTGAAGTGGGAGCGAACAACTATGCCCGGCTGCTCGAGGTGGGTCGCGAGTTCGGTGTCAAACCGGTCATGGAATACCTGGGGTTCGCCGAAGAGGTGAACAGCATCGAAGCGGCTCTGCGCGTGATGAACGGCTCCGGGCATCCGGATGCGACGATCGTCCTGGACCCGTTTCACTGTTTTCGCGGCGGTGGATCGATAGAGACGATCGGGCAACTTCAGGCGAGCCAAATCGCCATTTCACATTTCAACGATTCCCCCGCATTTCCGCCCCGTGAGTTGCAACAAGACTCCGACCGTGTCATGCCGGGTGAGGGAATCGTCGACTTGCAGAGGTATTGTGATCTGTTGCGACAGGTTGGTTACAACGGCTGGCTATCGCTGGAATTATTCAACCGCTCGCTGTTGGCACAGGACCCAGCCGAAGTCGCCCGCACCGGATTGGAAAAGATACGCACGGTGGTAGAGAGTTCTCTGTAATGGTTCACTTCGCCAAACCGGGGCGAACAAGTCAAGCGGCCGAGCGAGGGGGTCTGGCCCCAGGGGAATTGCACGTTGGATTTGTGAATCGACCTAATGATTGCATTTCGTGTTGATCAGTCAACCCGTACGGTACTTCGAACGATCCTGGTGGCCGGCAGAGCCGGCTCTACCTTACTCGGGATGAATCTCGGACATCCGTGCCATACACAAGGTGTCGCAGATTCGCCGATTTTTGAAAAGACCAATTCCGCTCGTGAACGGTTACATGTTCTGACGTTTGAACAAGCAGACGCTTCGATTGAACAAGCGAGGAAACTGAGAGGTATCCGTGACGCGACAGCTTCGACTTCTGGCATTGTGGCCACGTGAACAATTCGTTGTCAACGGCAGTGTGACGGGGCGACGCTATCGTTCACGCCCCGCCCCACCCCGTCGGCCAGCGCTAGTTCATGGTCGATCCTGACCGCCCGATTGCGGCGGCGTCGCTGCGCAGCAGTAGCGATTCAAGCAGTTCCGCCGTCGAGACCGCCTCCACGCCTGTGAAGTGAGCGATCTGGTGCCGGCAGGAGAAGCCGGGAGCGACCACGACACTATCTGCTTCCCGCCGGCGGACCGCCGGCAGCAGCTTTCGTTCGGCGATGGCCTGTGAAACGTCGTAGTGCTCGCATTCGTAGCCGAACGAGCCGGCCATGCCGCAGCAGCCGGCGTCGAGGTCGGTGACCGACACGCCGGGGATTCGGGACAGCAACTGCACCGCGGGTGCGGTTCCGACCAAGGCCTTCATGTGGCAGTGAGCGTGCAGCAGAATGCGCTCGGGTCCGTCACGGAGGGTGTGATTGTCGGCCTCGGCCAGCATCTGGTTGGCCCACTCTTCAAACGTCAGACAGCTCTCGACCACCCGGCGTGCCTGCTGTTGCAATTCGCCGCGCAACAGTTGCGGGTGATCGTCACGCACCGCCGAATAGCAGCCCGGCTCGCAAAAGACGATGGGAATTCCGCGTTCGGCCAGAGGACTAAGAATCGCCGTTGTGGCCGCTGCCTGTGTTCGTGCTTCGTCGAGCAGTCCCTTGGAGATCAGCGGCCGGCCGCAGCAGACGTGTGGGGGCACAACCACGTCGGCGCCCAACCGTTCGGCAACACGGACCGCGGCCACAGCGTGTCGCGGTTCGAGATAGTTGGTGAAGGTGTCAGCGAAGATCGCGACCGACGGTTTTCGGTGATCCCGGTCCAACTGCCCCCGATTCGCCCACCACCGCAGAAAGGTTTGCCGGACAAACCGTGGTGGAAGGCGGCGGCGATCGAGTCCCCACAGGAGTTCGTTGAGTCGGCGGACGGCCCGGTTTTGTGCGATCCAATTCGAGACGGGCGCCAGCCGGCTACCCCAGGCGGATAGATCGGCCACATGGGCCAGCAATCTGGTCCGCCAGCGGGTGCCGTGAGCAACCTGATACTGGTAGAGAAACTCGCTTTTCATGCGGGCCATATCGACGCCGGTCGGACATTCTGTCTTACAGGCCTTGCATTCCAAGCAGAGGTCGAGAATGGGGTCAAGCTGGCGGTCGGTCAGGCCGTCTGGACCGAGTTGACCCGAAATGGCCAGCCTGAGCGCATTGGCCCGTCCACGGGTGGAATCGGCTTCGTCACGGGTGGCCATGTACGAGGGGCACATCGAGCCGGTGAGCGTTTTTCGACAAGCTCCCACTCCGCCGCATTGTTCGGCCGCCCGCGATATGCCGCCGAAATCTGAAAAATCGAACGCGGTTGGCAGATCGCGGGTTTCGTACTGTGTGCCGAATCGCAGATTTTCCGTTCGCGGCGCCGCCTCGACAATTTTGCCCAGATTCAGCAGCCTCTGCGGATCGAACGTTCGCTTGATTTCACAGAACGCTTGGTACAACTCGGGACCGAACATCTTTTGTTGAAACGGGCTGCGGACCAGCCCGTCGCCGTGTTCTCCCGACAGCGCCCCGCCGAACTCCAACACCAGCTCAGCGATTTGCTCGGCGATTTTGGTGAACTTATCGATGCCGTCGGTCGTCTTCAGATTGACGACCGGGCGGATGTGCAGCAGTCCGACCGAGGCATGGGCATAAAACCCGGCCTGCGCGTTGTGTTGTTCGAGGATGGCAAGAAACCGCTCGATGTAATCCCGCAGCCTCTCTGGCGCGACGGCCGTGTCTTCCACAAACGAAATCGCTTTGGCGTCACCCGTCTGTGACATCGACAATCCCAGCGCTGCCCGCCGCAGACTCCAGATGCGTGACTGTGCGTCCGGATCGTCTGCCCGGTGAAAATGCGTGCCGAAACCGCGACTGCGCAGGTCGGTTTCAAGACGGTTGATTCGACCGGGCAGCTCGTCGGGCGTCTCGCCGAAGAACTCCACGATTAGCACTGCCGCCGGGTCGCCAACGATAAAATCACGCAACGGCTCGAACTCGGTTTTGCCGCGGGTCGAGTCGAGAATAAACCGGTCTATCAGCTCGACCGCCGACGGCCCGTGTTCGAGAATGACCGGTGTGGCCGCCAGCGCATCGAGCAATCCGTTGAACTGCACGACACCGACAATACGTGCTTTCGGCAGCGGAACGATTCGCAGTTTGGCGGCAACGACTAGCGCCAGAGTCCCTTCCGAGCCAACGATCAGCCGAGACAAGTTGAAGGGCCGAGTTGAATCGACAAATTCATCGAGATTGTAACCGCCCACACGGCGGAGGATTTTTGGATACCGCCGGTGGATTTCGTCAGAGTGCTGTGCGGCTAGTCGTTGTACGGTTTTGTGACAGGTTCCCTCGAGATTGTTTTGCTTGCAGCGTTCGGCCAACTGTTCCCCATCAAGCGGTTGGAGGTGAACCAGGCTGCCGTCAGAGAGAACGACGGTCAACTCGTTCACGTAATCAATGGTTTTGCCGTACACGATCGAACGCGTTCCCGACGAATTGTTGGCGATCATTCCACCGATCGTGGCCCGGTTCGACGTGGAAAGATCGAGCGGCAGATGCAGGTTGTACGGCTGCAACAGGGCATTGAGTTCGTCGAGCACAATGCCCGGCTCGACCGTCACCGTTTGCCGGTCGGGATCGAGTTCGAGCAGGCGGTTCATGCCTTTGGAAAAATCGAGCTGGATGCCTTCTCCGCAGGCTTGTCCGGCCTGCGAGGTGCCGCCTCCCCGCGCGGTCAACGAGACGCCGTACTCCCGGCACAGCATCAGGGTGCGAACAACGTCGTCGGTTGATCGTGGGATGACCACACCGGCGGGCATTATCTGGTAAACGCTGGCATCGGTCGAATACAACCCGCGAGAAATCCGGTCGAACCGCACTTCGCCTGCGATCTGTGACTGCAGTGCCTGTTGCAGTCCTTCCATTTGAGATCGACCTTCTTAGAAGAGTTTTCAAAACGTCAATTTAGAGACGACTCGGGAGGGCGAGGCTCCCGCCGAGCCTCAGTCCGAAAGGAAATGAGAATGATTGGCTCAGCAGGAGCTTCGCCCTCCCGGTTTTGAAACCATTTCTTATCCCCTCAGCGAGCGGGCCGTTCAATGTGTGGCAATCGTCGACAGGCCGCTGTGCAGTCGCTGGAGTCCCTGCTTGAGGTTATTGCCGCCGGACGCAAACGACACCCGCAGTGTCCCTTCGGCCGAGGGTCCGTATGCTGAGCCGTGTACCACCACCACGCCGAACTCATCCAGCAAACGTCGGCGCAGCTCGTTCGAGGGGATCTCCAGTTCCCGCACGTCGAGCATGGCGAAGAAACCGGCTTCAGGCAGCAATAAGCGGACTTTGGGAAGATCGCCGAGTGCCGCGCGCACCTGATCCCGACGCACCGAGTATTCGGCCCGCATTTGTTCGACGCAGTCCTGCGATCCTTCCAGGGCGGCCATACCCGCGTCTTGCACGAAGGTCGCTGGACCGCGGCTCGACTGCTGTAAGACCAGGTACATCGCGCGGATGATTTCCGCTGGTGCAGCGCAATAGCCCAGCCGCCAGCCGGTCATGGCGTACGTTTTTGAGAAACTGCCCACGACGATGGTCCTCGTGCGTGCATCGTCAGAAATCGATGCCGGCGAAATGTGTTCGCGGCCGTCAAAGATGATCGCTTCATAAATCTCGTCGCTCATGACAACCAAATTGCGTTCGGCAGCGACCGCCATTAGCGTCTTCAGTTCATCTTGCCGGAGAACAGTGCCTGTTGGATTCCAGGGCGTGTTGAGCAACAGCGCCCGTGTGTGCGTTCCGCATGCCGCTCGAAAAGATTCTGCACGAACGGAAAATCGCCCGCCGACGATTTCGGCCGGAACCGACCGGGCAATGCCCCCCAGCACTGCGATGACTTCCAGATAGGCGTCATAGATTGGTTCCGGCAGCAGCACTTCGTCGCCGGGATTCAGCACGGCTGCCAGGGCCGCGTAGATTCCGAGTGTCGCGCCTGATGTGATGAGGACCTCATTATCGGGAGAATACACGCAGCCGGCACGTTCGAGTTTTAGGGCGACCGCCCGGCGGAGTGTCGTTTCGCCGAGGTTGTCGGGATAGGCGGTCCGCCCTTGGGCCAGAGCCTGATTGGCCGCCCGGATGATGTGCTCCGGTGTCGGAAAGTCGGGTTGGCCCCGCATCAACGAGAACGCGGTCCCTCCCCGATCCTGAAATTCGCGGACTTCCGCCAAGATCGCATTGACCGCGGTCGGTCGCAATAAGGAGATGCGCTGAGAGATTCGTAGTTGGGACATCGGAACCGAATCGGGCAGAACAGGAGAATCCATGGGCTCTAAGTCGCTGCGTCGGCCGCTTTCCTTTTGATACCCGGCATTATACGCTGCTAACGGCAAACCCATCCAGCAACTGCGTCTGGAGATACGTTGAGACGTCACGAATTGCAGTTTTTCGGGAGGGCGAAGTTCCCGCTGAGCCGTAGAGTTCACCGATTCAGCGGCTCGGCTGGAGCCTCGCCCTCCCTCAATCTGTAGCTGTGCCGAGTAGAGAAAGCATTCCGGCTCGATGCGCTGGTTCCAAAATCACACCCTGCAGTTGGTCTTTGTGAGTGGCTATCTGGCAGTGTTGGCGTACCATGCTTGGCAAGGGAAACGCCGGTCGCGGTCGCTGGACGACTTCCTGGTCGGCGGCCGGAAGCTGGGGGGCGTGGTGATCGGACTGTCGTTTTATGCGACGTTCGTCAGTTCGGTGACCTTTGTCGGACACGCAGGCCGCAGCTATACCCTCGGACCAGCCTGGTGGCTGACCTGCGTTGTTGTGTTCACAACAATGGCCACTTTGGCGTGGTTTGTGGTCGCTCCGCCGTTCGTCAAAATGGCGCGGCAGTACGGTGCGCTGACGATTCCCGAATTCCTCGGCGCCCGTTACGGCTCGTCGCTCATTCGGCGGCTGGCGGCGTTGGTGGTCGTCGCCGCTTCACTGGCTTACATGACGGCTGTGTATAAGGGGGCGGCGCTGCTGCTGGGCAGCCTGCTCGATCTGGATGATCTGCCAGGCATTGTGTTGGCGGTCATCTTCGTCGTGGTGACGGCGTACACGCTCACCGGCGGGTTCTACTCCGTTGTGGCCACCGATGCCGTCCAAGGATTGATCCTGTTTGGTGGCGGCATCATGTTGCCGATCGCCATGATTCTTCGTAAAGGCGGACTCGGTCCTCTGTTAGATTCCGTTCACACAGCCCAACCCGAGGCGCTCGGGTTCTCGAGCGAAATGCCGTTCATGACGATGTTCGGCCTGGCGCTGGGCGTCGGTTTGAAGTTTATTGTCGAGCCGCGGCAATTGTCCCGGTTTTACGGGCTCTCCTCGGACGAACAACTGAGCCGCGGTCGCTGGATCGCTCCGACTTTTCTGTTTCTGACCTATCTGTGCATGTTACCGGTCGGTTTTTTGGCACACGGCTTTGTCTCTTCCGCACAACCGTTCCTCGACGCATCTCGCGAAATCGACACCGACAAGGTCGTTCCCTACCTGCTCGGTTCGTCGAGCAATTTGTTGGGACCGGTTGCGGGGGCGTTCTTTCTGACCGGATTGGTGGCAGCGGCCATGTCGTCGATCGACTCGGTCTTGCTGGTGGCCGCCTCCAGCGTCGACCACGACCTGATCGATCCCCACCGCGAAGGACAAACGGCCATGCGCTTGACCCGGGTCTGGATCTTATTGCTCTCGTTAGTGGCGGCGGGCCTGTCGCTGGTGCCGGGACAGGGAATCGTCGAGATGAGCGCGTTTTCCGGCTCGATGTACGCCGCCTGTTTTTTGCCGACTTTGGTCGTCGGGCTCTTCTGGAGGCGGGCGACGGCAGCGGGTGCGACGACGGCGATCATCGTCGGATTTGTGGTGACGCCATGCTGGCGATTCAGCAAGCATGCCGCCTTCGATGGCACCTTTGAAAAATGGCACGAAGTTTACGTCGGCATCGCCGCCTCGATGCTCGTCTACCTGGCGGTTTCGCTGATGACCGTCCCCGAAACCCCGGGACCTCAGACAGCAAACGATTGACGTTGAGGACCGGGTACTAACAGTTTCCCACTTTGCGGGCAAGATCCTCGGGATTTCCGAAATTCCCGGGAATCTGACATCGGGAAGGCATTTCGTGCACGTTCCTACGCCGAAAACCGTCGTTTTTCCTCGGCAGACTCATCGCCCGTCCCGGTCGGCCCAAGTTGCACCTTTGCTGCGAAAGCCGGCTGTGAGGGCCGGGAGAAAATGAAAATCAGCACGGCCCCGCCGGCACTGCCGGCAGCGACCTTCAACCCCCAGTGAAAACCCATGAAGAACAGCGGGAACGAAAGTGAGGTCAGCATCATCAGGCAAGCGATCCACTTGATCCGCGGGCGAATGACTCGCTGCTCCTGCCACTCGATAATCATTCTGCCGAATCGCGGATGACTGTGCAGCCAACGGTGAAACCGTTCCGATCCACGCGAGTAACAATAGGCAGCCAACAGAACAAATGGCGTCGTGGGCAACAACGGCAAAAAAATGCCGACGATTCCCAGTAGCAAACTCAAATGACCCAAAGCGGCGAACAACAAACGCATCAGCCAACACCCCTTCCCGCGCCAGAATTGCGCTCGCAAAACCGGACGGAAATATACCGGGAAACGGTGTCGATATCCAGACAAACCGGTTTGCCGCGAACGGTTTGGGTGCATTCCCCACTTTGCGATTAGCTTGAGATTTTCTATCGGTCGGTTTCGTAGAATTGGTCTGTTTTCCTTCACTTTGGAAAAGTGCGCGAGGTTTGGTCATGGATGATCAGTTTCGGCAGGAAGTTTTGGAGGTGGTGGCAGCGCTGGCGAAAAGTCAGCAGGAGAAATTGGCAGCAGCCGGCACGTTTGT
>CAUZTK010000004.1:0-35035 GCA_963582395.1 Planctomycetota bacterium
CAGACCGGCGCACCAATCTTCAAAGCAGCTGCGATTGGCGGGACCGGCATGCTGGCACTGGGGCTGAGCCACTTCGCTCCAACGGCGCGATTTGGCGTCCTGATGGCTATGTTATTGTTTGCCGCCCTGATTGGTGATCTGGTGCTGTTGCCGGCCGTTTTGTCGCTACGAAACTCGAAAGTCAGGCCCGGCGGGGTCGGGCACCGCCTTACCGATCGAAGACCGGGCTTCCTGCGGCTGCGGCAATCGCTGAAGTTGCACCGCAGAACCTGAATCCGCCCGCAGCGCGTCGCCGGATGGGCCCCGGCGCCGAAGGGTCGTTCGTCAACGACTCGTGGAATCGTGCTCTTTCTTCTCGTCTGGAATGAGCTGGTCGAGAATTCCGTTGACGAATTGTGGTGATTGGACGGTGCCAAACTTTCGGGCCAGCTCGATCGCTTCGTCGATGACGACGCGGTGCGGCGTGTCGGAGTACAGCAGCTCAAAAGCGCCGAGCCTCAACACGTTGCGGTCGGTCGGCGCCATGCGGGAGAGGGTCCAATTTTCCGCGACCATTTGGATGGCGGCATCGAGGGCGGGGCGGCATTCCAGCACACCGACAAACAATCGCCAGGAGAAATTATGAAGATCATCGTCGCTGAGTTGCTGGCGGACCATCTGGCGTACGGTGTAGATGTCCACATCTGGATTGAGGTCCCGCTGGTAAAGCATTTGCAGTGCGACTTCGCGGGCCTTCGAGCGGCGTGTCATTATCGTGAATATCTCTTGAGGCAGGTTTGAATTCGCCTGTCCGTCTGGGCCGGGGAGTGAACAATTTGGCCCGCAGAAGTGTGCGGACGGCAGTCCCAATTTCTATTCTACCACCGAGCAGATGCGCGGCCAAATAAGTTTGTGGGGCCGAGGACGATTTCAGACGGAGCAGCCAATTGAGAGTTGACTACGCCTTGGTCTCCGAAACTGTTTTGGAGAGGCCGACCGAAAAAAACTTCAGTCGTTTCCAATTCTGAATTCATCAGGGAATGAGATTCTAAGGATTTTCGAAAATCACTGGGATCTCTCTGGCGCTCACAGAGCCCCATTTCCCGCGCGAGTCCGAGGACCTTTATTTCCAAGATCTGCTTGGGAATAAAGGTTCAATACGACATCTCCAAATTCGTTTCGACCGAATCCTGAAAAAATCAGTTACTCCCCATATTTCTGGGAGAACCAAACTATGATTGGTTTGAGGCTCCAGATCGAAAGGCGTGCCGCAAGCGAATTTCCCTTGACTATATGCGTGTGCTTCGCGATTTTACATAGAGCAAGAGCTTTGCGATCTTTGATTCGAGTCTATGTGTCTTTGACATTGCGGGACTCAGGACCTGCATCCACTTCGCGGCGGCAGCAGTTGACCGCGACCAACCTCTCGACATACGATCGTAGATTGTGATTAAATGCGTCCGATCAGTGCGACGGGCGTCCCCCACCTCTACTTCCGCGTTTGTGACCCACCTGCTAAACTCCCGCCGGTTTCTGGGCCCTTCCTGCCGAGCGAATACACACGTTTACCATCCATGAAGCGTAACAACATCCGCAATATCGTGATCATTGCCCACGTCGATCACGGCAAGACAACCCTCGTCGACAGTCTGCTGCGACAGAGCGGCCAGTTTCGGGACTCGCAACTCGTGGGCGAGTGCATTCTCGATACCAACGACCTGGAGCGAGAACGGGGCATCACAATTCTCGCCAAGAACATCGCCCTGACTTACAAGGGGGTGAAGATCAACATTATCGACACGCCGGGACACGCCGATTTCGGCGGCGAAGTCGAGCGTGTGCTCGGCATGGCCGACGGGGCCTTTATCCTGGTGGATGCCTTTGAAGGTCCTCGGCCGCAGACGCGGTTCGTCGTCAAAAAGGCCCTCGAATGCGGCTTGAAGCCGTTTGTCGTCGTGAACAAAGTCGACCGTTCCGACAGTCGTCCGGGTGAGGTGCTTTCCGAAACGTTCGACCTGTTCGTCGATCTGGGAGCCGATGACGCAACGCTCGATTTTCCGTATCTGTTTGCCAGCGGCCGCGAGGGTTATTGCTCCGCTGATCCTTCGGCACGATCGGGTTCGATGGAACCCCTACTTGATCTGGTCCTCGAACAAGTTCCGCCACCTGAAGTCGATCCCTACGGCCCGCTGCAGATGTTGATCACAACGCTGGAGTGGTCGGAGTACGTCGGCCGCATTGCCACCGGCCGGATTACGGCCGGGATCGTTCGCAGGGGCCAGAAGATCACACTGATTCGCGAAGATGGCAGGCACCAGATCTGTGAGGTGGCGGGTGTGCAAATTTTCGACAAACTTTGGCGGACCGACGTCGACGAGGCGGAAGCCGGCGAGATTGTTGCACTCGTGGGTTTGCCCGATCCCGAAATCGGTGATACGGTCGCCTGTTGCGAAAAACCGGCGATGCTTCAGCGCATCAGCGTTGACGAACCGACGCTTTCGATGCTGTTTACAATCAACTCGTCGCCGCTGTCAGGACGCGAAGGCAAATATGTCACCAGCCGACATTTGCGGGCCCGACTGATGCGCGAACTCGAGTCAAACGTCGCGTTGCGGGTCGCAGAGACCGGCGAGAGGGACTCGTTTACGGTTTCGGGCCGCGGAGTCCTGCACCTTTCGGTCCTCATCGAACAGATGCGCCGCGAAGGCTATGAGCTGTCGATTGGCAAGCCTGAAGTCATCCGTAAGCGGATCGACGGCCAATGGCACGAGCCATTCGAGATTCTGGTTATCGACGTTCCCACAAACGACGTTGGTCCGGTGATGGAACTTGCCGGGAACCGCCGCGGTCGGATTCTCGAGATGACCTCAGGCGAGACGGGGATCACGCATATCGCATTCTCGATCCCCGCCCGGGGTCTGATCGGCCTAAATACGCGATTATTGAACGCAACCCGCGGCGAGGCGATCATCCATCACCGCTTCGACTGCTACAAACGGGTCGAAGGTGAGGTCCCCCGGCGGAAAAACGGCGTCCTGGTCTCACAGGCGAACGGTCAGGCCGTAGCCTACGCCCTGTGGAAACTGCAGGAACGCTCGGAATTGTTTGTCTCGCCGGGCGACGAAGTGTACGAGGGCATGATTGTGGGCGAGAACTCGCGCGACAACGACATGCTCGTCAATCCCAACAAAGAGAAGAAGCTCACCAACGTGCGCGCCGCCGGTGCCGACGACGCGATCCTGCTCAGGCCACCCCGTGCCATGTCGCTCGAAGCGGCGCTAGAGTACATCGAGTACGACGAGTACGTCGAGGTCACGCCAGGGGTGATCCGCCTGCGGAAGATCCATCTCACCGAGATCGCCCGCAAACGACGGGGTCGGAAGAATTAGCGCCGCCTCGCGGAAGTGCGTTTCCAAGCCGGAGCTTGGAAACGCGTTCTGCGGGAAAGTTGCACGTGTTTGGTGATGTTTCGGGGCGAGTCTTTCAGTATCTCAGCCCCACCCGCAACATGGCGGTCTCGCCGGGATCGAAATCGCCGATACCCGATTTGTATTCGAGTTCGCGGTTGAAGACGTAACCGGCTTCGAGGAACATCGTCGCGCCGTCGGTCATTTTCCGTTCAAGGCCGACGATCATCCGCCAGTCGGTGTAGCTGGCGACATCTTTGAGGACCGCCTGCGGGACGACTCTTCGGCGTCTGCCGCGTCCGACGGTTCCGCCGACGTTGCGCTCGACCGCCCACGAGCCGCCGCCGAACTCACCGGCCAGGTATCCCCACAGATCACACCCCCCGCGCTGCCGGAAGCGGTACGAGACCTTTGGAGCCGGAAAGACAAGATTCAACCGCAAATCGTCGCGCGGAGCATGAATGATGCCGACTACGGGCAGAATTTTAATATCTTCCCGATCGAGATATGTCAGTCCGAAAACCGCCTGTGTCTCGTAAGAAAAGGCCCAAAATCCGAGGCCCTGGCCTATGATGCGGAACCCATCAGAGTTCTGGCGCTGGAAGTCGCTATAAATGCCCGGCGTGATAGCCAATTCATACCAGAACTGCTGCGAATGCTGCCTCTTCCAACGGAATTCCATCCGTAGGTTGTGAAGTCGCTCGGGCAAATCAGTGCGGGTGGGGCCGTCCAGGAAATGCGTCTGAAAGCCGGGCGTGATCGTGACCCCGTCGAGGTTCGGGAAAATCAGGGAGCTGCGGGCGTCGAAATCAGCCATGCCGATGTCGTTCGATCCGCCGGCAAGCCAGGTAAGAGTCACGCGAGATTGCTTGATACTGACCCACGGCTGGTCTTCGTCAAAACATTCGGGGCAGGGCTGATTCAGATCGACGCCATTGGACTCGAAGTGGTCTGCAGTGGGTTCCAGTCGCATGGGACTCTCGATGGAACCGATTTCGGGCGACTGCTTCACCTGCCTGATGACGTCCGCCGGCTTTTGATCGGAAACAATGGGCCGTCGCCTGGTGGGTCTCCAACCGTCCAACCATAGCGGTTCTTCGAGCGTGTTGTCCTGGTGGGAAAACTGGCTGCGGTCGATTGCCGTGTCCGCCAGCTTGTCTGTCCCAGCCGCGGGTTCGAAAAACAGTTCGGCGCTGAAACCGATCGTCGGCACGAGCACCGAAAGGCACACAACAATCAGGCGGCGCACGAGGATGACACTCCTGGAACGCAACGAGCTGCAAGGATGCGAGGGGGGAGATGTGGTCAGATGTCAGAGTGAGAGAAGCGGTGGAATAACAAGAATGCAAAAACGAATCAAGAGCGGATTTTAAAGTACGGATCTTGTGGGGTCTTGTCGGCCTTGTCAGCGGTCTGAGTACAAAAGAACGCCGACCAGCAGATCGTAAGCGGTGTGGCAGCCAACCGTGATACCGAATCCACGAGCCACGAACAAGCATGCAAAGAACATACCGGCTAGTGCGCGAAACGCGAAACTGAACAATGTCAGCGTATCGGCAGATGGTCCGACGTAATGCGCCAGCGAAAACATCAGGCTTGTGCCGAGGATCGCCAAACAAGCCGACGATTTTCCGTCCAGCCGCATCAGACGAAACAGACCGTAGCAGGCGGGTAACAGAGCCAGCCGGAACATCACTTCTTCGTAGACGCCCGCACCAATGAAGGTGATGGCTTTGGCCAGACTCGACGCGCCTGCGATTCCCATTGCAACCGGTTCGCCGATCTGCTGGAAAAACGTATCCACCAGTTGTCCGATGACGACCAGGACGAATGCGAACAGCAAGCTCTCGGCAAACATGCCGACCAGAGTATCAATCGACACCCGCCACGAATACTTACCGGTCAGTTGCCAGACAAGTAGCCCTCCAATGACGATCCCCGGCAATAGCAGGGCGTGATTGAAGCCGAGTTGCTGCAGCCAGCCCCGCATCCAGTAATCGGCGCCGTTGCGGATCGTATCCGGTTCCCGACCGCCCAGCAACAAGATGCCCGCTTCGTAGATCGCCAGTATCGGTGCTAGAAAAACCAGACAGGCAAGGGGCCGTCGCGTCTGTTGCCAGTAGACGTCTGTTTCAAAAATGTCCGCGTTGGCCGAATCCGATGTCATCTTTCGTCCGCCGATTCTTACCCCGATTGCACCAGCGTCCATCACCGAAACGAACGGTCCCCTCAAAAACTCCGCGCTCGATCTGCCGACACCCATGCCGTGAACTGATCGACAGATGCGTCTCGCGGGCTCGTTTTGTGTTTCACGCCGATCTCGAAAGGGGGTTGCACGCTGGAGTTCCCTTTTGTCGACCGTTGTTAATCCGCATTTTACGACACACTGAAAACCAGGGGGTTTGCAGTCTGTTGAAAAACCGCTTTATCAGCAAGAGCGCGGCGATATTTGTCAGATCAAGGAGCCGAATCACAGGAATGTCCGAAGAGACGCCGAGATTTGGCGACGTGGAGCTGACGAATTTCGACCGCTTGCAGCCAGAATGAGTTTTTCAACGGGCTGCTAGTCTGGAAACTCAGAGAACGCTTCCGGATCGTCGTAGACGTCGACGAGAGCGGTCGAGACGGTCGTGACCAGTTCCAAGCGGCTGACCGGTTTGTGGAGTACGGAATAGGCATCGGCTGCGGTGGCGGTGCGCTGCAACTCTTCCGAGGCATCGGCGGTAATCAGAATACAGGGAGCCGCCGCGTGAATCGTTTTGAAGATTTTGAGCGTTTCCAAACCGGTCATCGTCTGCATGTGCATGTCGAGCAAGGCGATGTCGACCCGAGAGCGTCCGCTAATTTCAATCGCCTCTTCTCCTGAGGCAGCTTCGAGCAGCGAGAAATGGGGCTCGAAGATCAGCCGCAGCGTCTCACGAAATCCGGGATCGTCGTCAGCTAACAACAACCGATAATTCTTCCTTAGGCTGACCACTGGGAAATGCCTTGTGAGTCGTCGAATCGATTAGGAAAACGACAGCGCCACGGCGGTCGCTCGTACAGCGCAAAATCCATTCTATCACGAAACCCGATAAATCGAATACCAAAACGCCGAATTCGTGTCAACAGCCAACAGGGATGTGTATGTCAGCACGTCAGCGGTACGGAGATGAAAGTGCAGAGAGACAATTCGCTCCGTCTCATGTCGACTTGCACCGATTGAGTTTATACGTTCTGCGGCGATTCATGGCCCCGCCCGAAGAGCTGTGACCGCGAGATCCCGGTTTGGTGCAAGATGTAGCGCAGCAGCACACCGAGCGTCGAAATGCCGTATTTGAGACTGCGGCGAAAACTGATGCTGGAAGCTTCGTCGAAATAGCGCACCGGCACGGGAATGTCGCCGAGCTTAAAACCAAAGTGTACCGCCTGCGCCAGGAACTGGCTATCGAAGACAAAGTCGTCGGAATTGTGTTCAAACAAAATCGTCTCGAGCACATCACGACGGTACGCACGAAAGCCGCTGTGAAAATCGCCGAGGTTTTGTCCCAAAACAATGTTTTCGATAATTGTCAGCAGCCGATTCGCAAAATATTTGTACCGCGGCATTCCGCCCGAAAGCGCTTCCCGGCGAGTCCGAATCCGCGAACCGAGCACAACATCGCAGATGCCGAGCCGAAGAATCTCCACCGCCACAGGAATCATGCGGCTATCGTACTGATAGTCGGGATGAATCATGACGACGTAGTCGGCACCGTTCTCGAGCGCGTAGCGATAGCAAGTTTTTTGGTTGCCGCCGTAGCCGAGATTTCGATCGTGTACGACGACCGTCAGTCCTAGTTGGCGGGCGATTTCGACGGTGTTGTCGCTGCTGTGATCGTCGACCAGGATGATCTCGTCGACGGCGCCCTCCGGAATGTCCTGCACCGTTTTCTGCAACGTTGAGGCCGCATTGTACGCCGGCATGACGGCAATCGTGCGTCCGGACATCAGCGTTTGCGGCCCGGCGTCGCCGGCCGAAGTTTTCTTGGTCGTCGCAACGTCTTGATTCACCATAGCATTCGTTCTTGAATCGCCGTCAGCCTGCTTCACGGTTTTTACACCTAGAGTTAGTCTTCGCGTAAAATCTGGCACACGCGGAACCCGTAGTCCGGGTATCGGCGAGTCGCCTGCGTTTTGGGTTTGAGATCGCCGAGGTCGTAGTAGCGCTCGCCGGAGCGGCACAGCATGGGGATCGACTTCCACCCACCGCCGCGGATGACGCGGTGTACACCTTCGTTCGGCCCCGGCGGATCCTTCTCAGGTGCGTTGGCATAGTCGTCTTTGGCGAACCAATCGGCACACCATTCGTAGACGTTGCCATGCATGTCGTAGAGGCCGAACGCATTGGGCTTGTAGGAACCAACGACCTTGGGCCGCTGAAAGTATTTACCGCGAAGAGCATTTCCATAGGGGACGAAACCGTTGACGTTCGCCTTGTCGGACGACAGGGACGCTCCGTAAGAGAACGCGGTCGTCGTCCCGGCACGGCAAGCGTATTCCCACTGCGCCTCGGTGGGAAGATCGTATTCGCGCTGCGCCGTCTTCTCGGCCTCGAGTGCCGACAGCTTCTTAGAAAACTCAACCGCCTCGTCCCACGTGACGGACTCGACCGGAAACCTTTTCGTATTTTGGCCGCGGACAACCTTGAATCGACTCGGGTTCGAGCCCATCACGCGCTCATACTGATCTTGCGTGACTTCGTAGACGCCCAGGTAGAACGGCTTCGAGATATGCACCCGATGTGCTGGACCTTCGCTCGCATGGCGCCCCTTTTCCTCTTGGGGCGTCCCCATCGTAAAAATACCGGGCGGAATGAGGACCAGCTTCATGCCGATAGAGTTCGTGATGACCTTCGGCTGCTCGACCGGCTTTGGTTTCTCGGCGGGCATGGGTTGCTTGAGCAATTCAGGCTCAAATGAGCTCGTGGACGGGAGTACGTTGATCGAGCAAATAGTGCGGCCTACCGTTCAAGTCCGTCAACTGTGTGTGCTCGACGTCTATTCCGAGGTTATGGTAGAGCGTCGCGAAGACTTCTTGGAATCGGACCCGGCGTGTGACCGCTTCTCCTGCGATTCGATCCGTCTCGCCGATGACTTGGCCGGTCCGCATACCACCGCCCGCGAGCAGCACACTCATCACGTTGGGCCAATGATCGCGACCGGCGTTCACGTTGATTCTTGGCGTCCTGCCGAACTCTCCCCAGACGACGACGGTGACGTCTTTGTCGAGGCCGCGCTCGTGGAGATCTGTGACAAGAGCCGCGATCCCTTGGTCGAGGAGCGGCAGATTGTTCTTGGCACGGCGAAAATTGTCGGAGTGCGCATCCCACTTGCCGAAGTTGAGCATCACACAGCGTACGCCGGCTTCGACGAGGCGGCGCGCGATCAGAAAGTGCTCGAGGTCTCCGGTCGCGTCGAGTTCATCGCCGCTGCTCGGCCTGAGTTTCGGTCCACCGCTGCCGTACCGTTCACGAATACGTTCATCTTCCCGCGACGGGTCGAGCGCCTCGAGGAGCGCGCTGGATGTGAGAACGCTTAGCGCCTGCTGATTAAACCAGTCGAGTCCGTCCATTTGCCCCGAATTATCGACAGCACTGTGGAAGCGGTCGAACGATTCGAGGAGCCTTTGGCGGTCGTGAAGCCGACCGGAGTTGATGCCGTTGAGCACCAGATCGCCACGCATCTCTCCACTCGGTTTGAAGGGGCCGTGTGCAGCGCCCAGAAAGCCGGGAGAGCAGTCAGACCACGTTTCGAGCTTCATCTTCGCGGCGAGCCCGACAAAAGGTGGCACGCCCGATGCAACCGGACCGTCCACTTTCGAAAGCACGGACCCCAGCGCAGGCCATCCGCCCGCTGGTTTCGGGCCATTAAGCGCCCGGCCGGTGAGGCAGTGGTAGGCGGCGTGGTCATTGGGCGTCTCAATCACCGAACGGATGATCGCGAGCTTGTCCATGATCGCCGCCGTCCGCGGCATCAGCTCGCAGATCCGGATACCCGAGACGTTCGTCTCGATCGGATCGAATTCGCCTCGCACTTCAGCGGGTGCGTGGGGCTTGAGATCAAACATATCCTGGTGTGGTGGTCCACCCGGAAGGAAGACCATAATAATCGCTTTGTGGGAACGGCTACTGGTCTTCGTCGTCGCCTCGCCGATGTATGTTGCGGCCTGCGCGCGGGCAATCTCGCTCATCGACAAACCGCCGAACGCGAGTCCGCCGATTTTCAGAAACGATCGCCGTGACACGCCATCGCAGAAACGACACGGCTCTCCGAGAATCCCCAACATGGCTCGGTCTCCGGGGAATGACACAATTTCGTATGAGTAAAACGATACATCAGAATAAATTTGCCTGTCAACCTCACAGTTTCATGCGACTCACGTTTCAAAGTTTTCTTGTTCACAAATTTAGCATCAGTAACAAACCTCAGGAAAAACCACAGAGCTGGTCAACTTTGGCAGAGTCGCGGGTTCAGAATGCTACCCTACGGCGTGCCGGCGGACGGCACCGGGCGCAGGTCGTAACAGGCAGCCTCCTTAAAGTTCCGCACGAACAGTCGGCCGCGGTTGAGAACCGGATGGTTCCAGGTGATGTCGTCGAGTGCCCTAAAGCGCGTGATCTCGCGATGTGCGTCGGGCGTCGCTTCGACGAGCACGATTTCACCATTTTCGGCCTGCACCAGCAGGAGTTGATCGTCGTTGATCAGCAGGATCTGCCCGTGACCATATCGGCCGCGTTTCCACTTTCGCTCGCCGGTCTCGTATTCGATACAGGAAAGAATACCTTCGTCCAGACCGTATAGGAATCCATCATTGTAGATGGCATCATTGAACTTCAGCTTGAACTGCCCCGGCCGGCGCCAGCGCTCGCGGTAGGACCAAAGGCCGTTCTCAAAGTTGATTTCGAGCAGCGCGCTGCCGGTCCCGTAACCACTGCTGATCAAGACCAGACTGCCGTCGCGGACAATTGGTTGGGCGACGTTAATGCGGTCGCTGTTGGTCCACCCAAAACGCCACAATTCGGTGAAGGTGTTGTCATAACCGGCGACTCCGGAGGCGTCGTAGATGATCAATTGCGGTACTCCGCTGAGTCTGACCATCCGCGGAGCAACATAGCTGGCCCGGTGTTTGCCGCCGGACCCCAGGAGTCGACCGCCCATTGCGTCATACATGGCGATGGCCCGTCCCTCGTCGCCTCCTGGATTGACGACGACCACGTCATCGAACACCAGTGGAGAGCCGGCCATGCCCCAATCGGTGTTTTCGGCCCTGGCGTCTTCGAGAATATTCTTCGACCAGATCCGCTCGCCGGTGTAGGGGTCGAGACAGTTGAGAATGCCAGTCGCGCCGAGTGTATAAATCCGTGACTGGTAGATTGTGGGTGTCGCCCGTGGTCCGGTACCGCCCATTGAGGTAGAATACCGGGCCGGGTCGGTATGAATCCAAAGCTGGCGGCCGGTCGAGGCTTCGTAACAAACAACTGCCTCCAGTTCTTCTCGCTGTTCCTGGGTGAACAGCCGGTCGCCCACAACAGCAAACGAAGACCAGGCGGCCCCGACCGGGTGTTTCCAGATTAGCTCCGGTGGATTTTGTTCCCAGTCGGTGCGGATGCTCACTCTGCGAACGATGCCATTACAAGGCGCACCGCGAAATCGGGGCCAATCGTCCTGAGTGACCACCAGCCGACGCGAACCCGTACCAACGGTTGCCGCGTTGGCCCCGTTGGAGTTGGCTGCCCCTAATCTCTCGGCTGCGGCCTTTTTCCAGTATTCCGCCACCCGCTGTTCAGTGGTCGGTCTCCAGCGGAACGAGAACTGCGGCCACATGTCGCCCGCGAACCGATCCAGCCGCAGGACGGACAGAAATAGAAAGCCAGCAGCCAGAGCACTGCCGACACCGACCATTCGTGTCCCTCGACTGAATCCGGAGCGGAACAACCACCACAAAATCAGCAAACCGGCAACAATCGGAAATATGTACTTCAGCGTGATATAGATTCTGAGTGTACTGTCGTCGAAGTACACCAACAGGGTGATCGCCTCGGCAATCATGCTGCCCAAAACGATCCCCACACCACTTCGCCAGTGGATGCGTCTTGTTTCGGTAACCGCTTGCGAGGACGACTCGTCTTCCTCCGTCCTGGGCTCTTCTCCCTTCCATTGAAGTTCTTCCACGTCAACAGTCTTAGGGGATGACGAATCCGTGTTCTTTGAGCTTAGCTTCTTTTTTTCCATGTTTTAGAAACCACGTCCGTTCCGAGTGAACTCATAAAAAAGTCGGCACAAACATTACGTCGGCACTGATTCGTGAGTGGGAACTATTTCGGCCGGCGGAACCTCGCCAGTCGCTCGCCGGTTTCGCGGTGAAACTCGTCCGGTCTTCGTGTGGCAGGAACACGGTCGCCGGTCTCCCGTTTCCACTCGTGCAGCACACGGCGCATCTGTCGAAGTGTGTCTGAGTACTGCGAGTCTGCAGCGACGTTATTCAATTCGTGTGGATCGGCCAGCAGATCGTACAGTTCTTCTTTTGGACGCGGTACGGTGAAGCAGGTCCGCTGCAACGGCGAGAGCATCCCGGCTGACTGCAGACGCAGCATGGCCTGAAAGGTGATGCTGCGGACCGCGTCGGCCGGCGGCGTCTGCGGGATATCGGTGAATTCGTTGAGAATGTACTTGAACCTTTTGGAGCGGACGGCCCGCTGGTGGTCGTCAAAGTCGTGCCAATTGTGCTCGGCAAAAATGAATTCGTGGACCTCGCCATTCGGGTTGTCTAACAGCCCGGCGAAGCTGCGCCCCTGAAATGTCTCGCTCTGGCCCAGACCGGCCAATTCCAAAATCGTCGGTGCAATATCGATGGAACTGACCAGCGAGTCGCAGGTGCTACCCGGTCTCACACGGCCCGGCCATTTGACCACAAACGGGGTCTTGATACCGCTGTCGTACACTGTGGTCTTGCAACGGGGAAACGGTCGGCCGTTGTCGCTCAGGAAAATCACGGCTGTGTTCTGCCACGCGTTCTGATCTTGGAGTTTCTCCAGCACACGGCCCACGACTCCGTCCAAACGAGTGATTTCGTCATAGTACAGGGCCAGATCCTCGCGGGTCTCGGGGACGTCGGGAAGATAGGGGGGCACGGTGACGTCCTGTTTCTTGTGCGGTTTCGGTAGGATTCCTTTCTGATAGCTCCGATGCGGGTCGCTGAACGCAAACCACATGAAGAATGGCTTGTCTGGGGGGCGGGCCTCAAGTGTCGCAACCCAGTGGTTCAAACGCGTCTCGATGACGTCAAACTTCCCTTGGGTCGCCTCGCCCAGATGCCATTTTCCGGCGGCGGCCGTGTAATAACCGCCCGCTTTCAGCTGTTCGATAAACGTGACCTGACCCGCAGGAAGCGGCTGATGCAATTGCCGCGCCCCTGTGTTGTGCGGATATCGACCCGTGATGAGACTGGAGCGGCTCGGGCTGCACGAACTGCACGTCAGAAATGCATTGTCGAACCGCATCCCCTCCCGCGCTAGCCGATCGATGTTTGGCGTTTGAATGTGGGGGTGTCCGTACGCGCCGTTGTCGTCCCAGGCCATGTCGTCGGCGATGAACAGGATGAAGTTCGGCCGCACAGCGGCGTCACTGCCCGCGTTGGCACATTCAGGGTGCTCAAAAACAAAGCCGGCAACAACGGCGATGCAGACCGGCAACAAACGGCGACCAGACATCGGTTTTCCTTAATCAAGGCAGAACAATCTCAAGGACCGGACCACCTTCTTTGTTCGCACAATGACCTTAAGCCGCGACCGGTGATCGCGGCTCTCTGAAGGAACACAAGGCTGGAACGAAAACCGCCCGCCATCTTCGCGTGTCAATAAACCATTGGCAACTGCAATCGACGAACCACACAGCAACGGATCGGCGGCGGTCTGTTTGCGGCAATCCATGGTCGCTGCGATCGACCAGCCAAATGGCTACTTGCTGGAGGCGGTGGTCCGGTCGACGGCAATCAGCCGGATGCGCTGGCCGTACGAGCGGAGTTCGATGTAGTGTTCCGACAAATTCACGTCGATTGAACGGAAGCTGGAGTTGAACGGGGCCTGCGTATCAATCAACCGGCGTCCGGTCTGCTTGTCGATGGCCAGGATCTTCAGCGACCAGTAATTGAGCGCCCCCTGGCGAACGTAGCTCCGCGAGACGAACGTCAGGACCGGTGAACTGTTCAATGAGTACAGCGGCAGATTCTGATCCGTGACCGTTTGTTTCCACAAGGGCTTGTGGGTCCGGCGGTCGAATGCGAACAGCGGACCGTTGACGCGGACCGACCGTAAACCGTCTGAGGAGAAGACTCCTGACCGGCGGGGATGGTTCACAACCAGATACAGGTTGTCACGATCGTTGAGGACGTATATGTCCGAGCGGGTCATCAAATCGGCCTGCGGGACTTCTCCAAACTCGTTGATCGTGCCGCTGTCGAGATTCACAGTCAAGAGGGCACCCTCTGTTCGCAGGACGACCAGATGGCCATCTTCCAGGACCGAGAAATACGAACCGGCGGGGAACTGTTGCTTCCAGTGTTCTTTCTTCGAGAGTGGATTGTACCCGCGGATGACGGTCGCGGCGCCAGAGAGCCCGAACAGGCCGGCCAGGGAACTGGATTCGACTAGCACCAATTGGTTGCCGGAAATCCAGATGGTCTTTGACAATAGTCTGCCGATCTCTGGTATGTTCAGCGGGCGAGCATCGTGCGCCCGGAAGGCGGCCGCTGCCCGCCGGTCCGGCGGCACCATGTAGACGGCGTCCTGGCTGCCATACAGCATTGTGTTAGCCGGAACATCATCGTGGGTCCAGCGAACCTCGCCCGTGGTTGCGTCCAGCACGGTGAAACTTCGGCGTCCGTAGAGGCAGACATAGTCGGAATTGGCAACGGCCAACATTCCCTGTCGCACTGCCTGCCGCGCCAGGGAATAACGCGCCACGACGTTCGAGCCCGATTGCATCGGCTGCAGGTCCTGCTGATTCGCAGCGCGGTAAGATGCGGACGAGCGTCCGTGGGTCTCGATGGTCCGGGTCCACAACACCTTCCGCTCGACCGGCGAGAGGCAATGCAGCACGCCGCGATGCAGGACGAACAGTTGGTGCCGGGCTGCCTGTGCCGCCACGGAGTTTCCTGGCACCGAACGGGCACTGCTCCGCAGTGGGACAAGCCAGTACAGCGAACCGTCGGACACCCGCCGGACCGCCAGCTGCTGCTGCTGCCGATCGAATTCGAAACGATAATTGCGGAAGTAGGGCATCTGAAATGAATTCGTGCCCAATTGCTGCCGCCGCTCAGAGGAGTAACCGGTTCCGCTTCGTTGCAGCTTCAGGTCGAAATCGGCCCAACTCACGGCAGCCGATTCCGCAGCCGATTTCCGGGATGCCTCGAATTCATTGAAGATCTGTATTCCCGTTTTGCCGCCGGCGAGTTCGGTCTCCGAGAACCGCCCCAGAAGGATTTCGTAATAATGGCCGGCATCCAAGTCGAGGCCCCGGTCCAGCATCAGGTGGGCTAACCGCAGCACGGCGTCGCCCGCAACTCTGGGGTCGGCAAGACGTGTCAGCTTCAGTAGGTCATTCTCCGCACGAACAAAGTTTCCCGAGGCAGCGTAAGCTTCGGCCAGTTTCCGCCGGACCGCCACCGACGAGGGATGAAAGGCAAACAGACTGACAAACCGCTCTCCAGCTATGTTGTCGCCGTCGAGTGCCTGCTCGGCGGATTCAGAGATGCGTTTCTCGAACATTGTCCGTGCCGATTCCGGCATCCGAAGCCAGAGATCTCGCATACGGCCGGCTAGCCAGAGAGCCAACGGTAACGAGATCTGCGGATCGTCGCGCCGGTTGACCACATGTGAGCCATCTTCTTCACCCAGGGCCCAGTAGCCTGCGAAGGCCGCCTCGTACTCACCGCGGGCATCGTGCCGCTCGGCTGACAATCGGCGAGATTGCAGCGTTTCATTCGGTGTCCGTACGAACTGCAAGAATTGCTCCAGGACCGCGTCGTGTGACTGAAAGTCGTCTCGCAGCAGTGACGAGAAAGTCTCTGTCATCCGGGCTCGAAAATGGGCCGTCTGATCTTCAGGTACGTCGCCGGGCCGAATCTGCCGCAGCAACGCCAGACCTCCGACGTAATCGCGATTGAGAACGTGAATCTCGGCTTCACGCAGCAGTGCCCACCAGTCGGTCGGATTCTTGGCCTTGCGCCGACGAATTTCCGTTTCGATCGCGTCGCGCTGCTCGAAACTCCTCAGCCCCAACGGACCGAGCGAGAGCAGCATTCCCCGATACATGGCCAAATTCCCCAGCGGTCCCTCTCCAGCCGGAAGATACGTCTTGGAGACCACTTTTCCTGTCATCAAGTCGACCGTCCACAACTCCCCGGACTGCAGAGGCAGGTGATAGCGGCTGCTGGTAGCCACGCCCTGGCCGACCGGTGGACCAAACGACTTGGAAATCGGCAGCGTCCACAGCTCCCCGCCATCAGCCAGAGAAATCGCCGTCATCGACTCTTTTCCCACCAGCACGACTCGATCGTCGAAGACCCCGGCCAGATACAGGAAACTTCCCTTCGGCTTCTGCCAGAGCGGTTTGCCGTCAAACAAGTCGAGACAAACGACCGACGATTGCTGCGATTGGCGGTTGCTGAATCCCGGCGGCGTGTAGACGAGGAGATTGTCCACGACGACCGGAGCCGACGGGCACCAGCGAGAACCCAAGGAACTGAGGGGCACGACCGATTCTCCCGGACGGCCCGGTTGCGGGAGCCCTGGCTTGGAGTAGCGATACGCCCACAACACCGAATGATTCATACGGTCGACACCAACCAGCCAACCGGCCGTGGTCGGACAAACGAGCACGCCGCCGCCCACAGCCACTTGTGCATTCCACCAGCGACGGCCGAAATCCTGCTCGATCTTCACATCCGAAATTGCCAGCACCTGTGACCATTTTTCTTGACCAGTCTCCGGCTCGAGCGAGAATAGGCGGATTTCTCCTTGCTTTTCGCCGACAACAAACAGCTCGCCGCCGTCGGGCACCGGAACACCGAAAAAATAGGTCCCGGCCAAAGGCAGATCGAACGTTTCATTCATCTGGGTACCGCCGATTTCCCACAGCGGGCGGCCGGTTTTCAAGTCGTAAGAGGTCAGCTTGTTGCTGTTCCAGTCGCGGCGGAACGAGTCGTTGCGGTTTGGTGTCGGTCCGCCAAAGAACATCGCTCCCGGCTGCCGCCTGGAGAGTAGAGCCTGGTCCTCGATGGCAAACAGTTGTCGGCCGTCGCTGCTGAGAACACCGTAAGTGCCGTTACGAAACAACAAACCAGTCAAGGGGTGCTGTTCGGCACCATTGCCGCGATACGAGGAGATCGGTCCGTTGATGGCGAAGCCCCCTCCAAATCCGCCGAACCGGACTTGCTCTTGGTATTGTGAGAACCGCTGACCCGACAAGACACGTTCGGCCGAGATTCCTTCGCGCGTTTCCCAAAGCGCTTTGCCAGTCCGGGCTTCGACAACTTGAACGCCGCGCAACGTGCGGAAGATGACTTTGTCGTCCACCATCAGCGGAAAGAACGTCGGAATCGTCGCCCGCCGCTGATCGCCCAGATCCTGCGTCAGCAGCTCGATCTGCTCACGGATGGTTTGGTTGTTTGTGGAAGGATGAGACCAGCGCGGCAGCAGCAACGGATCTCCGCCGACGACAGTTCCGGTACGGCTCGGGCTTCCGTAGACCATCAGCCACTCATCGAGCACCGGCGACGGAGAGGGGCCTGTGCTTTCTGTTTGGTTGAGCCAGCCGCCGGGATCAACCGTGAGCCCGCCGATTTCCAATCCGCCGCCCTGCGTGGGCATCTCTTTGAGAAGCCGATCACTTTCCGACGTGTTGCCGGATTCACGGAAGGCGAACGCCGCTTTCAAGCGCCAGCGAGGGTCCTGGGTGACCTGCGCGTTCGCCTCGAGCAGACGCCGAAATCGCCGGGCGGCCAGTCCGAACTCTCCACGGTCGAAATGCTGCGTCCCCAGAATGTTGCACGCCTCGTGACCGGCCATGGTGTGGAAGTGCTTGTCTACCACCTCCACGATTCCCGTCGCTGCCCCTCTTTGCAGGGCATCAGACAGCATCCGCCGGGCCGTTTCGCCGTGCTCAAGACGATACTGGTCGAGTTGCGGCTCGGGAAACCGTCCGAGTAAATGGATGGCCTGTTCGCGCAGGGAGACGAGTTCTCCGCCGGGAAGCCGAATCAGCGTGTCGCCGTTTTCGCCCGATTTGTCGAGCACGTACTGCAGCACGAGCATGGCCGATTTCCACTTCCGCTCTTCCATGAGGGTCTCCGCTTTGCGGAGTTCGACAGCCAGTCTCCGGTCATAGGGGATCCGCAGGTCGATCTGGTCGCGGGCTTTGCGAGCACTGTCTGCGGCCGGCGGTTGGCCATCAGGGTCAGCCTTAGGAATCATCCATCCGGCAGGTTTCCGAAGACCGCCGAAGATGTTGCGAATCAGCTTCTGCAGCAGGTTGGCGGGGGCAGTTTTCTTCGTGCGGTCCTTCGTGACCTTTTTCTCGTTCCCACTGTCGGCCTTCTTGGCGGCGGCTTTCTGGTCGGCCGCTGTTTTGGCGGGGACTGGCGCACCAGCAGCAACTGCCTTTTTCGCCGGTACTGGTTTTGCCGCCGGCTTGTCATCCGCGAAAACATGGGAGACGCCAGGCAGCAGTCCCGCCGCCAGGGCGAAAACCGTACATTGCCGCCAGAAGACAGACTGGAAACAAGACATGGCTATCGAACTCGGAACGTGTTGCTAGGAGCCAAAGGGCTCTGCTCGGAGCACCAGCCGGGACAGGCTCGGAGTACACGTCAACTTCTACCCGCCTAGTGCATTTTGATAGCGGTTGGAACGGATTTTAGTATATCCGGGATTATCCCATTTGCCACGAGGAAACCATTCCCCATCCTTTGTCATCATAGCCCGTTAAGTGACAAAACAACCCAGCAGTCCCCATCAAATTCGACTGATTCAGGGAAGAGCGCCGGCACCTCCCTGAATATCCCTACGACATGGGCGGACCCCGCAGCAAACCCAGGGCTGGTCAGTTTTTAATTCTGGAGTATCGGGCAGGGGTCTGGCTCTTTTCAGAAAAGATGGTTGCGTATTGATGTCGATCGGTCCTGCTCAATAGTTTGCTCTGACAATGGGCCAGACCCCCTCGCTGGATCTGAAGCTCAGGAGAGCTGTTCGCTCCCCAACCGATTGGAATTCCGACGCGTACAGGCAGTGCGAGATGTTGCCGCTAAAACAACGGCTTACGGCGGATGACGGCCCACTGACCGGAGTGCATTGTTCAGTGCGTCGGCTGCATGCTGAAGACGGCTCCGACCGTCGACGCGATTTGTTGAAGCTGCTGGGGATCCGGTTGGTCGAGATCGTCGTCGCTAAGCTTCTCCAGAGCTGCTAGTGTGCCAGCCCGCTGCTCCGCGAAGAGTTTAAGGTACTCGTCCTTGGTATGAAAGGATGCCGCATCGTCGAGGTCTCCTAGGTGTATTTGTTGGCGAAACCCTCGGGCAACGGCGGCATCGAACCGGGACAAGTCATTTCGGTCAGGTTGTGTTCCGAGCTAATCATGTGCCCCAACTGCCAGGCGATGTGATTGGCCCCTTCGACCGGCCGGACCAATAGCTCTTCGTCCGAGAGATCCTCCAGATAAGCGTGAACGATCATATTGGAGGTATTCATCGATTCTTTGATGGCTTGGCGGGCGTTCACGGCTGCTTCCTTTCTGGCGATGTTTGTGAGACGGGAATGTTTTTGATGTTGAATTCAATGGGAACGTCGACAATAAGCGTCGGCGCGACGTAAACAAACCGATAATTGTCGAGATCGCCGCCGAGGTTACGGAATTTGTATTCGACGGAGACGGCGCCGTCTCGCTCCAAGGCGGTGTGAAATGCGCTATCGCGTTTAACTCGGCGGCCGTCCTTGGCCAAGAGGTAAACATGGTTATGAAAGACCCAGGTACGGTGCGATTCAAACGCCCGACCGCCGGTGTCATAGCTGACGGCAACACGGATCCGGGCTTGCCACCCCTCATCAGGGCCACCCTGAAAACTCACCTGCTGCAGCTTGAGGGTCACGCCTCCGCGACGGCGGGCGACACCCTGCGCCTGCCGCAGCCGTGTAAAGATAATCCTTTCGGTCCCGGCCGCGGTGGTCATGGTCATTCGACCCCGGAAGTTGATTGTTTGAGGCTTGAGCGTCGCGGGGACCTTGAAGTCGCTGTGCAACGTCAACTGCCGCCCGCCTTCACCGAGCGGAATTTCCAGCCGGGCGTCGGGACTGAAGGGCCCGAATCGGTGCCCGGTCGCAGACGCTGCCGAAAAGTCGCGGCCCCGATATTTCAGAAACAGCGGGCGAAGTCTCGGCTCAGCGGTCAACTGATAATTCAACCGCGCGATTCTTACGCTGTCAATGTTCGCTGCGCCACGCAATCGGGCCGACGTGACGGCAATCCGAAACGGACCGGAATAGGCAACGGCGATTTCGGCGGTCTGGTCGGCATCTTGACTGGAGATCAGTTTGAGTCGATCCGACACGGATTGCCGATCGTAAGTCAGATTGGCCCGGCCACCAAGGTCGTCGATGACCTCCCAGAACGGTTGCTGTTTGTAGGCTGTGGTCAAACGCAGTCGCTGTGTCTCCACCGGTAATCTGGCAAAATCGAGGCGATTGCCGGTCTGCTGGGAGATGGCCCTTAAGAATTCATCCACCGCGACAGTCCCCTCGAACGTGATTCGTGAGGGCCGAACCGAGTCGAGTGCCTGTCTTCTTTCCAGAGCGCCCCGGATTCGGCCAACCGCATCCCGAACCTCGGCGTTGGGAGTCAGTTCCGGAGGGGGCAGCAACGGCAGAACACCAGGACCCAGACGCAGCAGTTCTTTCTGTGCCAAGGCACGCTGTTTGCGGGTCTCGGCGTTAAGCTGTTCGATGAGCTGTGAGACTTTCGACTTCAAATCGGTCTGAGCTGAATCAGCCAGCCGATCGGCAGCAGGGGTGATCATCGGCAGAAATGTCAAAAACAGTCCCATGATGATCGTTCGGATTGCCATGTGGCGCTGTACCCTTTGCATCGCCAACCTTCTCGCAATGATAACCAACGCCTATAAGTCGTCGGCTAGTGCTCGGGTAACGGGTTCTTGTACATCCTTTGGTTTAGCTCACGCAACGAACGCTGAAAACCGGCAAGGTGGCATGGCCACCGCTCTGAGCAGGTAAGTTTATGTCTGAGGCATTTCAGCGACCACCACCCCGGCAGATCATCCACCGGGTACCGTTTCCCAGACGCGCTCTACGAAGCGGAGAGGCGGGCGTTGTTGGAGTATTTGAAGGGGTTGTGTATTTCGCGGATGATGAGATTATTGCTCAATCTCAAATTTCTCAAAGAAGCCATTGTCCACACGAAATGTTGAAACGGATTTCAGTCCGAATTCATATTCTTGCATGAGATCGAGGATCATTTGACCGTCGATTAGCTCGATGTGCATCGCGCCGTCTCTCGTCGCTTTGATTTAAGCACCGCGGGTGAAAGTTCCAGTTGTAATCAGCAGGCCTCGGTCGGCCCTGCCGACGACCGAGTCTCGGAAATCACGTACAACGCCGGAGCCAACCGTATCGATATATCGTTTAGCCTGAAAAGCAACCTTCATTGAATACAAGGGGTTGATTTTCAAAATTCCTTGACCATCGATTCCACGGTCTCCGCTCCGACCTGTAACTTCAACATCCTCGAAACCCGTTTCCAGCAAGAGTTCCTGGCAGAAATGTTCAAAACCCGCTGAGGTGAGGCTTCTCAGCCTTGTCAAGACTTCTGCCCGGTACTCCAAATCGACATCGCTTTCGACGTCTTCAATTTCCGTAGGAACCAGTTCAGGCGTTTCTTGCTTCTCGGAAGTATTTCGCGATTCCTTTTGTACGGTTCGGAAGTATTTCGCTGATCAATTCGTCATCGATCTTTGCCGTTCGCCCCTTTGCGGTGAGCGTCCAGACACCTCGTTTCGATGAGTCGATATATCCTGCCTTTACAAGGTAGGCCCTGCACCAGTGAACGTCATTCTCGAAAATCGTCTGCCCATTCTTAGTTTTTCGCTCCAGATCTTCCGGTGGGACGTCAACAGTGCGTTCGAGAACATCCACAACCTGTTTGGCTCGCGCGGAATGGTCAAGATCACGAAGAGCTTTGACAACGTCACCCATGCAGCGCAAGAACCGCGAGTTCAACTGCTTGGCCACGATGCAACATCCTATTGTCTGGGAAAGTGTTGGCATGCACAGTTTCTCGACATTTGAAGGTCGATGCAAGGATCGGCGTGTGTCGTCTTCGGTCTTGTGGCTTACAAACAGAAATCTTTTGGACGACGGCGAAGCATACCCACATCAAAGGTCGTGGGCATGGCACTCGTGTTGTATGATTGAGATTGACGGGTTTGGAAGGGCGAGGCTCCTGCCGATCCGCAGCAGGTTTCACGGCGAGAACCGGCTCAGCGGGAGCTTCGCCCTCCCGATCAAAGCCGTTGTTAGAGATTTGACAAGGAACCAAGGCGCTACGAAGATGCTGCTTCGGTGCGATATTTCGTTAATTGGTCAACAGAGGGTGTCACGCCCAGTCCCGCCGCGTGGCGGATGGGCAAATCGCCCTGGTTGTACTGAAATTTTGGCTCGATGACGTCGTCCACGAGCAATCCCGGGCCGACCAAATCGGAGGCGATCTGAACGCCGCGCGCCGCGCAACCCAGGTGCAGTGCACAGGCTGTTCCCACGCCCAACTCGACCGTACTGCCCAGCAACACTTTGATGTCGGCCGCTTCGGCAATCTGGATCAGCCGCTGGGCGCGAGCGACGCTGCCAGCCTGGCTGACAATCACGTTGAACACGTCGATCGCTCGTGTGTGGGCCAACGCCAGCGAAAACTCATCGGAGAAGTCCACAACGTGCTCGATGATTTGCGCGGAGACCGCTTGACGGACCCGCGCCAAACTCTCGGCGACTCGGTCGACGTGATCATTGACCTGTTCGGGGTGGTTCTTGGCGATTCCGCGAGACGCGGCTTGAAGAGGCGTCTCGACCGCATCCACTCCCAACTTTTCCAGCGTGTGGATTTTTTCGATCGCTTCTTGCTCTTCCCAGGAACCGCTGGCGTCGACTTTGAGATAGACGTCTGGTCCGGCAATGGCGAGGATTGCCCGAACGTGCTCCTCGTCGGCCTTAAAATCCAGACCGACCTTCAGCTTGTAGGCGCGAAAACCTGCCGCCGCCTTCTCCCGGATCTCTTCTTCCAAGGAAGCCGTGTCGCGAATGAACGCCACCCAGCAAATTGGCAGGCGATCTCGGTACAGTCCACCGAGTAGTTCATAGGCCGGGACCTGATGAATTCGGCCGGCTAAATCGAGCAGGGCGGTGTCGACGGTCATCGCCAACATTTGCCGAAGTTCGCGATGCCAATCGGTCGGGATTTCGCCGGCCACCTCGTCGCTGATTCGTTGCCGATACAGCACATCCCGGCCCTTTAAGCGACTTTTCAAAAAGCCTTGTAGCACCGAAGTGCCCGGCGTGTTCCAAGTCGATTCAATATCCGACAACTCGCCCCAGCCGGACGTCCCGTCCTCTGTCTTGAGTTCCAAGAGCAAGTATCGCGAGCCAGCTTTCCCTTCCGCATGACCGCCCGCGGGAGCGACGTACGTCGTATAAATCCGCGGCATCGTCACGGGGTGCAAAGCCACCTGTGTGATCCGATGTCGAGAATCTCCCGCGTTTTTTGGTTCGATTGTCTCGGCGTGGTCTGAAACGCTCACGGATGATCTTCCTGATGAAATGGAGGCGTGAAACTGCACATGGAAAGACGTTTGAGAGACAACTCAAATTGTAAACTTTAAGAGAATTTTTTCGACGCCAAGGTTGCGCCAAGAGGAAAATTTCATTTCCCCTTCGACTCGGAACCGTCAAAGCAAAGATGATTGTCATGCCGAGCATGACCTACGAGATTGCTTTGAGCAAGCAGTCGCAGGTTTCACTCGGTGTCACGTCAACGGCTCAGTACGGGGCGACGTTGTCGCTCACGCCCCGCCACCCGTCGTCAGCCGGCAACGTTCGCCGGTTTTGAGAGGACATGGACAAACACAGTGACCAGGAACAGACCATACAGCGCCAGCAACACCATCCCAAAACCACGATTCAACCGATCGCCCGAAAAGAAAATTCCGGCGCGTAAAACTAGCAACAGTCCTATCATGAAGGGAAACATTCGCTGAAAAAAGTCGACCGAAACCTCCAGCCCCTGCGGGGTCACCGCTGCCGCCGCACCCGCTACGAACAGCGCATTCAGCACGTCGGCGCCGACGACGTTTCCCACCGCCAGATCACCGTGTCCGTGTCGCGCCGCCGTGATTGCCGTCACCAGTTCCGGCAGCGAGGTACCGAGGGCCACCAGCGTGACGGCGATGATCGATTGCGGGATGCCAATCCTGTCGGCAAAAATAGAGACGGCATGAAT
Organism: Planctomycetota bacterium; assembly: GCA_963582395.1. Classification (GTDB taxonomy): domain Bacteria; phylum Planctomycetota; class Planctomycetia; order Planctomycetales; family Planctomycetaceae; genus CAUZTK01. The sequence continues at coordinate 23,957 of CAUZTK010000004.1, forward strand.
CAACACGTTCGAAGCGATGACCACCAACGCAATCGAGCAGAAAAGTTTCGCCAACACGACGGGCAGCGGCGCCGTCACGTCGACTTCCAGTTCTTCCAGTGGGCTGCCGTTTCCCATCTCCTTGGCCCAGCGCCAGGAAATCCACAAATAGAATCCCAGTAACACGAGGAAGCCGAACCCCCAAAGCTGCGAGAGCCGTCCGCCGGCACCGCTGAAGACGCTGGTGGGGTCCGACCAGGGCCAACTGGCGGCCACCAGCAGAATTCCCGAGGCAAACTGAACCCAACCCTGACGGTTGACGATGTTTTTTGGCAATGGCAGCGGACAGATCAAACAGGCCACTCCCAGCACCAGACCGGTATCGCAAATGATCGAGCCGACGGCATTGCCCATCGCCAGTTCGGGTTTTTTGTTGACGGCCGCCATCACCGAGACGGCCACCTCGGGGGCGGTCGTGCCCAGGCTGACGACGGTGGCGCCGATGACCACCTTGGGAATCCCCGACCGTTCCGACAAAGCAACCGCTTCACGAACGAGCCACTCGGCAGACCATCCCAGCGCAGCAAGGCTGACGACAATGACCACACCCAGCCCAGGCAGGGACATTTCTTTCAGAAGATCTTCCATCGGAAAAATTTGCAGAATCAAGGATTGGCGGGTTGACGATTGAGGATGAGGAAGCGTTCAATAGTCAGTCGTGGATAGCCGATTGTCAATCCTCACCGGAGCAAACGGTTGCATGAGTACCGAAAACGCTTTGCCGAAATCGACCGAAAGCACCCCTGTGGAGACCGAATTCGTCGAAGACGTCGAACTGACCGGACACATCATCGACAGTCTGATTCTTCCCAAGGTGCTCGATGGAATTACCGCGCTGGGCGGACGGTTCGAGACGCAGCAAGTCGAAATCGGTCACTACCGCAGCGACCCCAGCTTTGCACGGCTGCGGGTGATAGCCGATTCTATGGAGAAGTTGGAAGAAATTTTGGTCGCTATCAGCCAGCACGGCGCGGTCACCGTACACCAACAGGACTGCCGGTTGCTCGAAGCCGACATGGACGGGGCGTTCCCCGAAAGTTTTTATGCGACCACCAATCAAGACACGGAGATCCGCATCAACGGGAGCTGGATTCCGGTCTCGCTGCAGGAGATGGATTGCGGCATTCAGGTTGACCTCGACAAATTGACAGCCACCTGTGTGCCAATGTCGGACGTCCGCCAGGGAGACACGATCGTGGTCGGCCGGCTGGGGACCCGCGTGCATCCGCTGGAGCGAGATACAGGCCGTCACGACGCTTTCAGTTTCATGCACAGCACCGTCTCGAGCGAGAAACCGAAAAGCGTGACCGTCCGTGGAATCGCCGCCGAGATGCGCCGCGCCCGCGACGGCGACGGCAAAATTCTCCTCGTCGGGGGTCCGGCCATCGTACACACCGGCAGCCGGGAACACCTCAGCAATATGATCCGGCACGGTTATGTCAATGTGCTCTTCGCCGGCAACGCGCTGGCCGCTCACGACATCGAGCAGTCCTTTTTCGAGACCAGTCTCGGAATCTCGCTAGAACACGGTGGATCGATCGAAGAGGGGCACGAGCACCATCTCCGTTCGATCAATCGAATCCGCCGCGCCGGCGGAATCAATCCGGCGGTTCAGCAGGGGCTGCTCACCAGCGGTATTATGTACGAATGCGTGAAGAAAGACGTCCCGTTCTTGTTGGCAGGGAGCATCCGCGACGACGGTCCGCTTCCCGACGTCATCACCGACGTCATCGAAGCCCAACGCCGCATGCGCGAGATGAGTCGTGAGATCACATTCGCCCTGATGATCGCCACCACACTGCATTCCATTGCGGTGGGCAACCTACTTTCCGCGCGGGTCAAGGTGGCCTGCGTAGACATCAACCCGGCCAGCGTCACCAAACTCGCCGACCGCGGCACGTTCCAGACCATTGGTCTGGTGACCGATGTCGAGCCCTTCTTGCGGGTCTTAGTCGACGAACTGAAGACCGCGGCACCGGGAGCCTGAACCAAGTCAGAAACTGAACCCGTCAACTGAAATCCGCAGAGAACCACGGACTACACAGTAAAACATGGATCGAATTGGCCGTACCTGGTCTGCAATTCGAAGTTGAGGCGGTCGCTGTGATTTGAAGCGGCCATCGTCGGTCGGCCGATTTGTCCCTTCCACCTGAATGGTCCCCGCGACGCAGCCTGCCTCTGTTTGAGAGACGCTCGGTTTAACCGAGGACCACGACGGGCGATTTCGACCGACGGTCGTGTTGATCGACTTTTCGCAGCGCTGCACTTTCGCTGTCGAGCAGTTCCAGCCGTCGAATCGGAACTTCGGCCGGTTCTTCAATTCCGAGCTTCACACGATTCCCGTGTACCGAAATAACGACCACGCAGATGTTGTCGCCCATGACAATCTTTTCGCCCCTTTTGCGGCTGAGTACGAGCATGACATCCCTTTCGTCTACGTAGGGGTTCTTCGGGCACAGCGCCGATGGAAACAGCATCCATCTGGGTCCGGGCGTGCCCAAACGCTTCGCTCAATTCGGACGGATGATCGAAAAAAATGGCACGGCTCGTGCTGAACCACCGGGCGGCATCCGCTCGCAAGACACCACAACGCAACAAGCCTCTTTCATTCTTGCGGAGAAGATGAAAGAGGCTCTCGCAGCCGAATAGATTCTGCCATTTTCGAGAAACTTGCGAGCGGTCACGCCAGATCATTCAGGCAAAGGTGTCAACAGCAAAAACAGGACTTTCCGCTGAAAGTGTGCAGACCAAGTTGAACATGTGGGCTAGACGTGGAACACGCGAAACCACAAAATGGACGCGAATTCGTGCCGGGTTGTCGATTTTTCCGCTGACTTGCCTGTGTCTGATTCCGTTTCTCAACCGTTGGTTTTCGAAATGCCGAACGTCCGAACCCGATTTGCCCCAAGTCCCACCGGTTACATGCACATCGGCGGGATGCGAACCGCGTTGTTCAACTGGCTATGGGCCCGGCATCACGGCGGTCAGTTCGTCCTGCGAATCGACGACACCGATCGGGATCGCAACATCGAAGAGGCCCTCGAGCGGATCCTGCAGGCGTTCCGTTGGCTCGGTCTCGATTGGGACGAAGGCCCGGACGTCGGCGGAGCCTGTGGTCCCTATTTTCAGTCGCAGCGGGGCGAGATGTATCGCCAGGCGGCTGAGAAACTCGTCGCCGACCGGAAAGCCTACTACGACTACGACACCCGCGAGCAAATCGAAGAGGACCGTCAAACGGCCGAGAAGGAAAAGCAAACCTACCTGAACGTTCGCCGCTCGCTTGACCTAACCGACGAGCAGAAACGGCAACTCGAAGCTGAAGGACGGCAGCCGGTGCTGCGGCTACTGGTGCCGCGCGAAGAAAAGGTCGTCATCGACGATCTGATCCGTGGCCGGGTCGAGTGGGACTGTGGGCTGATGGCCGATCCGGTCCTCTGCCGGTCCAATCGCTCATCGCTGTACAATTTTGCCACCGTGGTCGATGACGTTCACATGCGGATTTCACACGTCATTCGGGCCGAGGAGCATCTGAGCAACACCGCCGTGCAGACGCTCATCTACCAGGCGCTGGGACACGAACTGCCCGAGTTCGCTCACATCCCCTACGTCGCCGCTCCGGGATCTAAAGAGAAGCTGAGCAAGCGCAAGCTAGACAAGTATCGCAAAAATCCGAAGTTCAGGAAGATGTTCGAAGCCGTCACTCGACTTGGTAGCAATCTGCAGAAAGTAGACCCCCACAATTGCGTAAGCGACATCGCCAGTCTCGATCCCGTGATGGTCGAATACTATGAAAAGATCGGTTACCTGCCCGCGGCCGTGTTGAATGCGCTGGCGCGGCTCGGCTGGTCGTACGACGACAAGACCGAAATCATGTCTCGCGAGTTTGTCGTCGAGCATTTTACACTCGATCGTGTGATCAAAAGTCCCGCTGGTCTCGACCCCGACAAGCTTGACAGCTATCAGCAACACTGGATGAATCAGCTCCCTATCGACCAGAAAGTCGAGAGGTGTCTGCCGTTTCTCATCAGGGCGAAGCTGATCGACTCCACCGGGCCGGACACCGTGAGCGCGGAGGACCGTATCTTTCTGGGCCGGCTGATCATCGCACTGGCCGAGCGGTTGAAAATCTTCAGCGACATCCTAGAGTTCGACGAGTACTTCGTCGATGACGACGATCTGCAGTACGACGAAAAAGCGCTGAAGAAACGAATTCAAAGTCCACCGGAGGCGGCGCCGTTGCTGAAGAAGTTTCAGGAACAACTGGCGAGGCTCGATCCGTTCGATGTCGAAACCACCGACGAACTGCTGCACCAATTCCTCGAAGCTGAAGAGATTAAGGTCGGCCAGATCATTCACGCCCTGCGGGTGGCCGTCAGCGGGAAACCGAAGGGCCCAGGCATGTTCGAGTGTCTGGAGCTGCTGGGACGGGACCGCTGTCTAGCCCGCATCGACCGGGCCTTGGGGATGGTTTAGAGTGCTCTCGTCGGGATTGGTGTCTGATTGGTATGATGATTCTTGGAGAGCGCAGCCATGCCCACAACTCCGCCGATCAAACCCGATCCGGTCATTGAAGCCTATCAAAAAGATATTGAGCGAACGCTTCTCCGAGAGAACCTGAAGCTTTCCCCTGAAGAACGGATTCGTAAACTCATCGAATTGAAGCGGTTCGCAATCGAACTCCGCCGTGCCGGGCGGACAGCGAAAGCACACAGATGACCGACTTTGAAGGATTGTTGAAGTCACTGGCAGACGGTGGAGTGAACTTCATTCTGATCGACGGCGTTGCAGCCACGGTCCATGGGGGAGCACGTCTTACCGAAGACGTCGACGTCGTTTATCAACGGTCTGAAGAAAACATCAAGCGACTCGCCAAAGCCGTGATCAGATTGAACCCCTACTTGCGGGGGGCCCCTGCCGGGTTGCCCTTTCAGTGGGACAAAGAGACCATCGAGCGGGGACTCAACTTCACCTTGAGCACAAACCTAGGATCTCTTGATCTGCTCGGCAAAATCATCGATGGTGGCTGCTACGATGATTTGTTGCCGCACACCTTCGAGCTTGAGCTGTTCAGCATTCGCTGCCGTTGCCTCAATCTCCAACAGTTGATTCACGTCAAACGCGCCGCAGGCAGACCGAAGGACCTGGAAGCGATCGCAGAACTGGAAGCTCTGCAGGACGAGACCGATTCCCTCCACGATCGCGAACGGACACGTAACTATGACTGAACAGAAAAAAATCGCACTGACCGATTTCGTCCGGAAAATTGTCGCCGCGGACATGAACACCGGCAAATGGGACCGCTCCGTCTGCACGCGCTTTCCCCCCGAGCCGAACGGTTATTTGCACATTGGGCATGCCAAGTCGGTCTGCCTGAACTTCGGCATCGCCGAGGATTTTGATGGGCGGTGCAATTTGCGGTTCGACGACACCAACCCCACCAAGGAAGAGGCCGAGTTTGTCGAGGCGATTAAGCAGGACGTCCGCTGGCTCGGCTTCGACTGGGCCGACCATGAGTTCTACGCCTCCGATTACTTCGAGCAGCTCTACCAGTGGGCCGTACAGCTTATCAAGGCGGGCCAGGCGTTTGTCTGCGATTTGAGCACCGAACAGATGTGCGATTATCGCGGCACGCTCACCGAACCGGGCCGGGAAAGTCCGTACCGCAACCGCTCGGTCGAGGAGAATCTCGACCTGTTTGAAAGGATGCGGATGGATGAATATAGCGACGGCGCAAAAACGCTGCGGGCGAAAATCGACATGACCTCTCCGAACATGAATCTGCGGGATCCGGTCATGTACCGAATTCTGCACGCCGAGCACCACCGCACCGGCAATGCATGGTGCATCTATCCCATGTACGACTTCACGCACGGGCAAAGCGATTCCATTGAAGGGGTCACGCATTCCATTTGCACGCTCGAATTCGAGGACCACCGCCCGCTTTACGACTGGTACCTCGAAGCACTGGGTGTTTACCATCCGCAGCAGATTGAGTTCGCCCGGTTGAACCTGACCTATACGGTCACGAGTAAGCGGAAGCTGCTCGAGTTGATCGAAGAGCATCGCGTCAGCGGCTGGGACGACCCGCGGATGCCGACCCTTCGCGGTTTGCGGCGACGCGGCTACACTCCCGAGGCCATCCGCAACTTCTGTCAGCAGATTGGTGTAACGAAGTTCAGCAGCGTGACCGACATGGTGGTCCTCGAAAACGCCGTCCGCGAAGATTTGAACCGGCACTCTCCCCGTGTGATGGCCGTGCTGCGGCCGTTAAAAGTCGTGATCGAGAACTACCCCGAAGATCAAACCGAAGAGCTGGAGGCGATCAACAATCCGGAAGATCGCAGCGCCGGGACGCGAAAGGTGCCCTTCTCGCGCGAACTCTACATCGAGCGCGAGGACTTTATGCAGGATCCGCCCAGGAAGTTCTACCGGCTGGCGCCCGGCCGCGAAGTCCGGCTGCGGTACGCCTTCTTCATCACCTGCGTCGATGTCGTTCAGAACCCCCAAACCGGCGAAATCGTTGAACTGCGCTGCACCTACGACCCCGCAACCCGCGGCGGCGACGCACCCGACGGCCGCAAAGTCAAGGCGACGCTGCACTGGGTCTCGGCCAGTCATGCCGTTCGGGCCGAGGTGCGGCTGTACGATCACCTCTTCTTGAAGCCCGATCCGGATGACGCGGCAGAGGGTCAGGATTACCACGCGAATTTGAACCCGGACTCGTTTCATGTACTGACGGACTGCCGGCTGGAGCCGTCACTGGTTGCTGCCGAGCCGGGCAGCCGTTTCCAATTCGAGCGTCAGGGGTATTTCTGTGTCGACTCGGTTGATTCGAGGCCGGACCATCCGGTCTTCAACCGCACGGTCTCACTGCGCGATACCTGGGCCAGAATTCGCAAGCAGGGGCAGAAATAATCAGCATGCGCTGAACCAATCACGACGCTACGGCGAGCGGCCGGTGTGAGCCGGCTGTTTTTCAATGCAACAGGACTTTTGCAAAAGGAATTATCCCGTTCGCAAAGCAATTTGGCGGTTTTTTTTATGACTGGGACAAATATTCAACTATTTTCCGAAGGTGGCATTCAAAACTCTCATTTTGACTTGACAAGACATGGCTCCCGAGATGTAACACGCTCAAGAAAAAATGAGAAAAGCCTGTAAGTCGGCCAGGACTCACAGGCTCAATGGTTTGAGGTCGCTGATCAAAGCCAAACAGCGATTCGGAGCAGTTTAAGGCGGTCATGCTCCTCTAGGCAACGGAGAAGTCTATTCTGGCTCCTTTTGTGCCTCGACTGTACGCCACCAGCATGCACTTGTGCTGTCAAGGGTTTTCTCCGATGGTTGTCAAAATTGAAAAAGATGGCTGGATAGTGTCGGGCTCCAGTCGTGACGGACTCAAGATGGCGATTGAAGTTGTTCAAGAGGCCCTGCAAAATGACGTTTCAAAGGAAAAGCGTGGCCCCGGTCGCCCACGCAAGAAAAATAGGGGGATTCAAGCTGAAAAGCGTGTCAAGCGATTGGAATACTTTCGCTCTACCTTGTTATTTCTACAGTCGCTGGAAGGGCACGACGAAGGGATGTTTGCATCTCAGGTTACTGCATCTATGGGGGCCAAAGGGCCTTGGATGGATTGTCAAAATCTCAAGTCGCATCGTTGATGAATTGAATCTCAGCCCACCTGAAATTTTTGTATCTCGCATCGGGAGTGACACCAGACGTAGATGGTATCCAGGACCTGAAATCAAGAGGGGTATCGCTAAAGTCCGGCAACAGTTCGACAATTTGGATGATTAATAAGACGTTTCGTACACCAGTCTCTTTCCGCTGATCTGTCCCAAGGCGGCATCAGTTCGCCAAGCAGTATCCTAGTTTCTGAAGAGTCGTCGTAGTCTCTGGAAACTGGAAACGACTAACTGGAAATCCCCCCCATCGAGACCCATGTGGAACCGTTGTCGGCTGATTCGACGGCTTGGGTGATGAATTGCATGCCGCGTAGTCCGTCGTAAACCGTCGGGAAATCGTACTCCTCGATTTTCAGCGGACGGCCGTCGAGATGTCGGCGGACCGCCTCGGTCACTCCGGTATAAATCGTGGCAAAGGCTTCCAGGTAGCCTTCCGGATGACCGGTCGGGATGCGGGTGCAGGCGTTGGCCGCCTCGGAAAGGTAGTCGGCGTGTCCTCGGGTGAGTGTCTGCCTCGGTTGGCCGTATCGATAGACTTTCAGTTCGTTCGGGTTTTCCTGAGCCCAAAGGATCGCGCCCTGTGTGGCGTAAACGCGGATCTTCAGGCCGTTTTCCTCGCCGGTCGCCACCTGACTGATGGTCATCATCCCTTTGCCGCCCCCTTGAAAACGCAACAGCAGGTTGACGTCTTCCTCAAGCGTTCGGTCGGGGAGAAAGGTGCTTTTGTCGGCGCACATTTCGCTGATCAAATCGCCGGTGACGTATTCCAGCAGATTCACACAATGTGTCCCGACGTCGCCCAAGGTGCCGCCGATTCCCGATTGCGCCGGGTCCACCCGCCAGGCCGCCTGTTTGTGTCCCAACTTTTCGTGGGGGACCATCAGAAACTCCTGCAAGTACTCGACGATCACCTTGCGGACCGTTCCCATTTGGCCGTCTTGAAACAAATGGCGGGCGTGCCGGACCAACGGGTGACCGGTGTAGTTATGCGTCACCGCGAAGATCAGGCCCGTCTGTTCGACCAACTGAACCAGTTGCCGGGCCTCATCCAGGCTGTAAGTCACCGGTTTTTCGCAGACCACGTGAACGCCGGCCTCGAGGAAGGTTTTGGCGATCGAAAAATGCGAGACGTTGGGCGTCACAATAGAGACAAAATCTATGCGTTTCTCTTCCGGAAGCCGGGATTCTGTCGCCGCCATCTCTTCGTAGGTTGCATAGCAGCGCGACGGATCAAGATAAAGCTCTCGGCCGGTTTCGCGCGTGTTTTCGGGATCGCGGGAAAAACAACCGGCGACCAATTCGATCTGCTGGTCCAATGTCGCCGCGATTCGATGAACGCCGCCGATAAATGCGCCCTGACCGCCGCCAACCATGCCCATGCGGAGTTTGCGTTTCCAGGATTTCACCGTTAGTCCTTTTTTCTATCTCGTGGCGATGTGCGGTGTGTTCAACTTCCAGCGATCACAAATTGCGGTCCTTCGGGAGGGCGAAGCTCCCGCTGAGCCGCCACCGGCGGTTTGTTTTGCAAACCATCCTGTCTGGTTCTCCGGAACTTCGACGGCCAAGCAAGCCGAAGTTCCTTCGGAACCGTGAATATCACCGATCCGACGGCTCGGCAGGAACCTTGCCCTCCCTTAATCTGTGGCTGTGCTGAGTATGGTCTGTCGCTTGCAGCTACGCATCGAAACCAAGAATCCGCCGGTTCCGCTGCACGTCCGTTTGGCCGGCCGCGAAATCATCGAAAGCGACAGCCGTTGTTTCAATGATGTGGCGGGTAATAAATGCGGCGCCTTCCCGCGCCCCCTGCTCTGGACTCTTAATGCAACATTCCCATTCCAGCACGGCCCAGCCGTCATAGCCGACCTCGGCGAGCAGCGTGAAGATTTGTTGGAAGTCGACCTGACCGTCACCGAGCGAACGAAACCGGCCGGCCCGTTGCGGCCAAGGTTGGTATCCGCCGTAAACGCCGACGCGGCCCGAAGGACGGAACTCGGCATCCTTGACGTGGAATTCGCGAATCCGCTCGCCGTACAGTTTGATGAACTCCAGGTAGTCGAGTTGTTGTAGCACTAAATGGCTGGGATCGTAATTCAGACACGCGGCCGGATGATTGCCCGTATGGTCGAGAAAAATTTCGTAGGTCGCGCCGTCGAACAGGTCTGAGCCGGGATGCAGTTCGAAGCCAAAGACCCGGCCGTGCTCATGGGCCAAATCCAAAAGCGGCCGCCAACGGAGGGCCAACTCGCGAAAGGCATCAGCGATGATCCCCTGCGGACGTTGCGGCCAGGGATAAACCATGTGCCAGGCAAAACCACCCGACAGCACCGGCACGCAGTGGGTGCCCATGTTAACCGAAGCCAAAATGCACTTTCGCAACTGCTCAGCCGCCCACTCGGTCCGCGCTTGGCCTCGAAGGCCCGGCGGATGAAACACTTCGAACATCTGCTCGTAATCCGGATGTACCGCCAGCACCTGTCCTTGCAGATATCCGGCCAGTTCGGTCGGCTCTAAGCCCAGCTCGCGCAGCCGCCCTTGATAGTCATCGCAATACGTCTTCGATTCAGCAGCCGTGTCGAGATCAATCGTCCGAGGGTCCCCAGCAGGAATCTAAAGGCCTTGATAGCCCAGTTCGGAAAACCATTTTCCGATCGCTTGCAGTTCGTAAAAGGGAGGCTCGTCGCGGAGAAATTGCGCCAGAAAAACAGCCAGGCCTTTGAGACTCTTCACAGCAGCCTCCTTTCGATCAGCGATCCAGAGGGCAGTGTAACAGATTCCGGTTTGTCCGTCGGTGATGAGTTTCCTTTTTTTGCGCCGCGATAAGCCCCGGCCCATTGGAAACAAGGACTTCGATCGAACAGACGGCCTGACAGGGTTGAAGGTTGGGAGAAGTTTGGTTACTCCGCAGCCTGCGGCGAAACTGCATCGAGTTTGACGGCGATCGAGTTTGACGATCGTTGCGCCCTGCGGGTACCGAACCCGTTACCTTTCCGAGAATCGCTCAATTCCCTACGACGTCTCGCAAGTGCCGCCGTCGACTGAATCGATACCGGTCAAGACGTCAGCCCGCAGTAGGCAGATGGATGGGGAGTTTTCCGGCCAACGGACAGGTGATGGGATACCAAGCCATGCAAGCTAACCGGCACATGCGAAAACTGCTCGGCAGCGTGACCGTGACAGCGATCTGTCTCACCTGTCAATTTGGCGTTGGGGCGCAGGAGCCGGATTCGGGAATCAGGGAGCAGGTCACGCCTGAAAAAATAGCGGTTCCACCATCGGGGCCCGCACAGGTGACGCCATTTCGCGACTCGGTTTATGGACACCATCAGCATTACGGCGATCCGAAAGCCCCCACCTTGGG
>CAUZTK010000005.1:0-34794 GCA_963582395.1 Planctomycetota bacterium
CCGCGATGCGGGCACTGGTGATGAAAGTCGATACGGTCCTGCCGAAGACGGTCCTCGACGACAACCGGCTTGTGGCGGCGTTTCACCGTGGATTAAATGACGATCCGCATCCCGGAGTGCGGGCGTGGTCGACCCGAGCCGCCTGGCAGTGGTGGGTCTGGAACCCGCCCGTCCGCGAAGCAATCAACTCGGCCTGGACGAACCTGATCAGCCGCGAAGAACCGAATTCGCTGGTTGAAAATGCGATTCGTTATCAGAGCCATGCATTGTTCATTGCCAACGGCCACGTCGCCAATGGGTCAAAGAAGCATCAATATCAACAACTGCAGGATCTGTTTGCCGACATCCACGATGTCTACAAGCAGGCCAGGGAAAAACTAGACAAGCCGCTGGAACGGCGGCTCACGCAGAGGCTGGTTGCAGTGGCCGCCACGTTTTACAACCAGCGCGGCGGCGACGGCGGTTCCGGGCAGATGGGCTATGTCACGCCGGGTGCGGCCGACCTTTTCGGCGAGGCCGTCATGGCCCAACTCGCTCGTGCAGAAGCGTTGGACAACGATGATCGCACCGATGTCGTACTCGGCAGCACGCTGGAGGGCGCGGCGAATATCCCCTACGAACCCCTCCAGCAAAAACTGGTCGACTACTCGATCAACGGGCCAGAAAAGTTTCGCAGCATCGCGGCGTCCAGCATCTCAGACCCACGACTGGTTACGCTGATCGCCGTGCCCGAAGAGCTGGAACCCATGTACCGCCAACTGCAAAACGGTGCGGTCGAGCCACAGCGACGCAAAGACCTGTCCGATCCGATCCTGAAAATGTTCGGTAGCGTCGGCTGGATTCTGCCTCAGACCGAAGAACAGCGCTACGAGATTCTGGCCTTTTTGATTCCCGACCCGTCGGGCTATCAGACGGCGAACGCACTGGCCAAGATCGCAGATGCCGCCACCAAACAGTCGGCGGAACGCGTCAGCGACGCGGCCTGGTATCTGTCGGACGGTCTGGGCAACTCCGTCGCCAACAATCCCGATCTGCACTTCGAACAGTTGGCCGAGACGTTCCCCACGGAATTCAGGAACGACGCTCAAGCACGTTTTTGGTTACGTAGCACGCGATGGATTCTGGAATACAAGCGGAAGTTGCCAGAAGTCAAGGTGAATCCTAAGCAGCTACCACCGATCGATCCCTACGAAAAACTGCGGACACGGGTCTTACAGTTGTTCCTGACACAGCTCACCGAATCAGCCGACCCTCGCAACCGCAAGGAAGCCGTCCACCTGGCCAACAAAACAGCCCTGCGACGCAATCCTGAAGTGCTGACCGCCTTGGCAGCGATGCTCAAGTTTGAAAAGGACGGGCAAGTCATTGGCAACGCGAACAAGGTGCTTTCGCAGAACAAGGAAACGTTCAACAAGGATTTAATCGCCGCCCTCAAGGCCGAACCGGATCACGGTTTTCCTATCGACGACGCCGGCGCCCTCAAACCGCCGCAGGACTTCATTCAGGACGTCACGTACTTCCGCGATTACGTCATTCCAGAGATGACTAAAGTGCTCCGCGGCGACGAGCGCAGTTGCATAATCTGTCACGGCGAACCCGGCCGGGTGCCGTCTATGGAACTCCACGCTCCAGACCGGGTCGGCTTCTTGCCAGTCGACAAACTCCTGGCCAACTATCGAATTTTGCAGCAGCGCGTGAACGTGAAAGACGTCGCCCGGAGCAAACTGCTTCGTAAACCGCTGAACGTCCAGACCGGCAAGGAAGACGGCCATCAGGGAGGCCGGCGCTATCAGCCCAACGACCCGGGCTATCGGGTTCTCACGAAATGGGTCATGAACCAGGTCACGATCCAGCAGAAATACGGCAGAGATTGAATCATCCGGGCTAACGCATTTCACGAGACCTTGATGCCGCTGGAACGGAGTCTCGTCGGGTGTCCGCAAAGCCGGTAGGCCGATCTCGAAGAGATCGGCCTACACTTCACCGGCCAAGATCAGGTGATTCGCCGGTTGTTCGCGGACTTCAGAGTAATGCAACACCTGGCACAGCTCTCGTCCGCCGTCATCCTCGATCGGTGTGGGGCGGCGCAGAATGAATTCAGCGAGGTCGAGGCGATTGTATGCCAGATGCGCCATCTCCAAGCGGTCAATGGTATGGTTCGCCTCTGCTTTGAAGTCTGGCGCAAGCAGCGGACCGGTGTCGACTTGAAACGAGTTCGTCTTCGGTTGAAAGTTCATGGTTTTGATGGGGTACTGCAGCACGTAGTGCAGCGATCCCGATGGGTCGTCGAATTCTGTGCGTCCGACCAAGGGGGCGTTGGCGGTTGTCGCTTGAACGATTTCGGCCGCTGTTCGCAGCGGACGAGCGCGCTAAAAAGGGCGCACGTCGATCTTCAGTGACCGGAAGTGGTCGGAGACCGGCTGACCACGCCTTGCCTTCAAATGTGATGCTGCGTGTCAAACTGCGTTCATCCTTCAGCGAGTAGATGTTCTGATATTCGCGGCTGGGAAGCTGGAACAGCCGATTTTCGGCATAGACCCATTCCGTCCGGCAGGGAGCGATCAGCACGAATCGTTCGGACTTGCCGGATCGCCGATCGATCACGTCAATCAAAGCGTCTAACTGGATGCGTGCCATGTTCCCATGCGGAATGTTGTGTCGGGCGTAAGGCCGCGGATCTTTCCGGTACGGGATGTCCCAAGTCATAAACGATGCCTGAAAATTACAGACCGGCTCGACGTTGCTCCGATCTCGCTCCAATTCACCCTGCTGGGCTTGGACGTGTTGGCTCGCGATCGGCACGACCAACGCTCCGCCCAAAATCACGGAACCTGCACAGGTCTGAAACTCGCGGCGGGTCAGTTTTCTTTGTAGACTCGTGGCGACGCTCCGTATTTATTAACGAAGTAGGGAACCGAATCAACGTCACGCTAGGCGACTCCATTACGAACGCTGTTCGGCCCGGGGTCAAGCCTGAAGAAACATTTGCAGAGATAATCCAGGGCGCGTCGAAAGCGAAGGGAATGGTGGACAACCTGGAAAACGTCAAAATGAACAGCAAGCAAACCGCTCAGTCCCTGAAACGGCTGAAGTTTGCGGCAAGCTATCAAGAGATGTTCCGTTAAGGATTCGAGGCAAACTTCGAAACAAATTTTGGATAATCACCTGATGACCGAGCGGATTTTCAATTTCTCTGCCGGACCGGCCGTCCTACCGGTTTCGGTGCTCGAAGAGGCCCGCGAGAATTTGCTGTCGCTGGGCGACACTGGAATCGGCCTTCTAGAACATTCGCATCGGGGCCAGGCATTTCGAGCCGTCTCCAACGAGACCGAAGTGTTATGCCGCGAGTTGGCCGGCATTCCCGACGACTACCGGGTCTTGTTCCTGCAGGGCGGCGCCTCGACACAGTTCTTCATGGTCCCCATGAATTTCCTGACGGCGGAGACAACGGCCGATTATCTGGTGACCGGAAGCTGGTCGCAAAAAGCAGTGGCCGAGGCAAAACGTTTCGGCAACGTCAACATCGCCTGCAGCGGCGAGGAGCGCAAATTCTGCGAGATCCCCGAAACCCGCACCTACAGCAACGCCCCGGCCTATGTCCACTTCACGTCGAACAACACTATCTGCGGAACGCAGTTCGCGACCGAACCGGAAGTCCCCGGCGACGCTCCGCTTGTTTGCGACGCCAGCAGCGACATCTTTTCAAGACCGCTCGACGTCGCCCGGTATGGGCTGATTTATGCCGGCGCGCAGAAGAATCTCGGCCCGGCGGGCGTCACCCTGGTGATCGTCCGGCAGGACCTGATCGACCGCGGCTCTACTGATCTCCCCACGATACTGCAATACCGGACCCATGCTGAGAAAGAGTCGATGTTCAACACGCCGCCGGTGTTCGGTATTTACATGATGGGACTGGTCTTAAAATGGATCAAACAACAGGGCGGGCTCTCGGCGATGCAGGCCCGCAATCACCGCAAAGCTGAGACGCTGTATGACTATCTCGATAAAAGCCGTTTGTTCAAACCGACGGCACAGCGAGACAGCCGATCGCTGATGAACGTGACGTTCGTCACCGGCGACGAACAGCTCGATGCGGAATTCGTGACGACGGCCAAACAGGCCGGCCTCGACGGTTTGAAGGGGCACCGCAGCGTAGGCGGCATGCGGGCTAGCTTGTACAATGCGTTTCCGAGTGAAGGCGTCGGTGCGCTGATCGGCGTCATGCGCCGTTTTGAATCTGGCTGAAGCTGATCGCCAAGCCTGAAAGTCTTGATTGCGCTCCGTCGACCGCCCGTGTTGACCGATTTGAAGGCGCCGCATGAACGAAGACAGTTCCTCTTCGAACGACTTGGCTCATGCCGACGTCGGTCTTGTCTGCGCGCTGCCGATCGAAATCGGAACTTTTCTCGATCGTTGCGGGCGGGTGCGGAAGTACAAGGGGGGCGAGTTTATCTTTCGCGGGGGCCGATACGACGAGATTCGGGTGGCGACCGTTGAGACCGGACTCGGATTCGCCCGCGCCCGCCGGGCGACTTTGGCACTGTTGGATGCTCATTCGCCGCCCTGGGTCATCTCGTGCGGATTTTCGGGGGCCCTCTTGCCGGAAATGAAGGTCGGGCACATCGTCATGGCCGACTCGATCGTCGACACGCACGGCCACGAGTTGACCGTCGACGTGAATATGCCCGGTGATCCCGAAAAAGGATTGCACGTCGGTCGAGTGGTGACGGTCGACACAATCGTCAGAGCGATCGCGGAGAAAAAAACTTTGGCCGAAAAGTTCAGCGCGATCGCCGTCGACATGGAATCTCTGGCCGTCGCGCAGGTCTGCCAAGAGCAGAACCGGCGGTTTCTGGCGGTCCGGGCGATTAGCGACGACATGTCGGCCGATTTGCCGCCCGAAGTCCTATCGGTGATGGGAGCAACTGGGACGGTCCGTCTGGGAGCCGCGCTGGGAGCTGTTTGGAAACGTCCCGGCAGCGTTAAGCAAATGTGGCGGCTGCGCGAAGCGGCCCACCTGGCCGCCGAACGGCTGGCCGGCTTCCTAGACGGTGTCATCAAGCAACTGTACGCGACCTATCATTGACACGAACTTTGCCGAAAGCGCTCGACAATCGCAACGGCGTCCTACCGTTCAACTTTGAAAATCAAACTTCCAACAAACCTAATAACGAACAACTGACAACCATGCACGAGTGGATCCTCTCCGAAATCAACTACAGCTACGTGAAGGACAACCCCTACCAAGTGGCCGTGCTCCCCATGGGCGCCACCGAGCCGCACAATCTGCACCTGCCCTACGGGACCGATACGCTGGAGTCGGAAGTAATTGGCATGCGGGCCTGCCAGGCCGCCTTCAACCGCGGGGCCCGCGTGGTCATGCTACCGACAATTCCCTACGGCACCGAGACGAACCAAATGCAGTTCCCGCTGACGATGAATCTGAACCCATCCACGCTGGGACTGGTGATCCGCGACCTCGTCGATTCGCTGGCAAAGCACGGCCTGCACAAGCTGTTGATTCTCAACGGTCACGGCGGAAATGATTTCAAGCCACTGTTGCGAGAACTCCAGAATCAGACGCCGGTTCGTCTGTTTCTGTGCGATTGGTACGGCACCGTTTCGGCCGACGGGCAGTCGGAGATCTTCGACTTTGCGGGCGATCATGCCGGCGAAATGGAGACATCGCTGGCTTTGGCGTTCTTTGAGGAACTGGTGGCGACCGATCCGCAGACCGGCAAAATCGCGGCCGACGAAGGTGCCGTCAACCCATCCCGGTTCGAGGCGGCCAACCGGGGTTGAGTCTCGATCACCCGGCCGTGGCATCTGCTGACGACCAACAGTGGCTCGGGCAATCCGCACCCGGCAACTGCCGAGAAGGGCCGCAAGCTGATGGACCTGCTGGTTGAGCGGATTTCCGAGTTTCTGGTCGAGCTGGCCGCCTCGCCGCTGGACGAGCGGTTTCCGTTCTGAGGTGTGTTTTTCGGCAGGAGTTGTCCTTCCAGAAGCACCGCAGGCCACCCGGCTTTGCCCCTCGAAGTTGACGCGGAATTAAGCAAACAACTCGCGAATCGGCCTTCCGTCGGCCAGTGTGTGCGGCCGGTTGAAGTGGTCGTAGATTCGTGTGTGCGGGTTGACGCCCAAAGCTGTATAAATTGTGGCAGCGACGTCCTGGGGGCTGACCGGATTTTCTTCCGGATAGCTGGCCAGTCGATCGGACTTGCCGAAGACGTGTCCGGCCTTCAATCCGCCGCCGGCGAACAAAATTGTGTAGCAGTGCGGCCAGTGGTCGCGGCCATCGGGCGTGGCGCCGGCCGACGAGGTGATTTGGCCCAGCTTGGGCGTCCGCCCGAATTCGCCCATGGTGACGACGAGAGTCTCTTCAAGCATTCCCCGTTCGGCCAGGTCTTCGATTAGGGCCGACAATGCTTGATCGGTAGGCGGACAGAGTCCATTCGTCAAACTATGGAAGTGGTCGCGATGCCCGTCGAACGCCTGACCGCCGGCCCAAATCGTCACCAATCGGACACCGGCTTCGACCAATCGGCGCGCCAGCAGCATCGATTGTCCCAAATGCGGTAGACCCTTCCCTCGAACACCGGCAACGTGCTTGGCCAAACCATAGCGCCGGCGAATTCGCTGCGGCTCGTCAGTCAAGCGGAACGCCTGGCGGGCTTGGGGTGTGGTAATCAGCGAGAACGCCTTTTCGTAGAAGATATCTTTCCGCGCCAAGGCCCGACAATTTCGCGATTGGTCGAACCCCAAGTCGATCTGACTCAGCAACCTGCGCCGCTGTAGAAAGTGTGCCTCGGACAGCCGGCGATCCAGACCCGGAACTTTGTAGTCGCTGATGCTAGGATCTCCTGCGATAAACGGGTCGTATTCGTCGCCCAAAAAACCAGCCAGCACACCGGGAATAAAGTGGCCGCAATTGAACATCCGCCGAGGCAGATGCACGTAATCGGGCAGCGGTTGTCCCGTCGGGCGAAACTTCGCCAGCACCGAGCCAAAGGGGGGCGCATTTTCGGGCGAGGGCCCGCGAATCAACTGGGACTCTCGCAACGGGTTTTGACCGGTCAGCATCAGGTAAGAACTCGCGTTGTGATCGACAAACGTGTGAGTGACCGACCGAACAACGCTCATGTGCTGCATCACCCGTGACAGACGCGGCAGATGTTCGCAAACATAAAATCCCGGCAGCGAGGTGGCAATCGGCTTATAGATTCCGCGAACGTTCTCCGGCGCCTCGGGTTTCATGTCCCACAAGTCGATATGAGGCGGACCGCCTTCCATGAAGAACAGAATGCACGACTTGGCCGTCGGTTTAATGGTGTTGGCTGCCGCTCGCTTGTCGCCGGGTTTTCGATCGACTCGTCGCTGGGCAACTGCTTCGACTCGAAGCAGTTGGGGAAACGTCAGTCCTAGCGAGGCGAGTGCGCCAGCCTGCAGCAACCCGCGCCGCGTGAGTTCTGCGCTTTCAGTCGGGCGGTTTTGGTTCAACTTGGGCATCGGTGTCACTCCAGCTTTTCCAGGATCGACGTTTGTCGAAACCGCTCCTTTAACCGTTCGATTCTATGCAGCGCTTCACCGAGGGGTCAACTTGCATTCCTTGGGACCGGTCAAAGACTCTTCTCACGGCCGTTCGGGTTTCGGCACTGATTTGCGACCGCGTCCGCGGCCTTTTCGCTTTCGGCGGCCGGAGCGGGCGAATCCGGGGCTGTCCGCATCACCTGTCCGGACGGTTTGCCCCATCTGCTGCTTTAACTGCAGAATTCGGTCACGGAGCTGCGCGGCCCGTTCGAACTCGAGGTTCTCGGCGGCGGCCAGCATCTCGGCTTCCAATTCGTTCAAGAACTCCCCGGTGACGTACTCCGCTTCGTCCGCCAGACCGGTCGCCCGCTGAACGACCTGGCGGGCTTCAATCTCGTCCTCGATGCCGCGGCGAATCGCCTTGTGGATCGATTCGGGCGTGATGCCGTGCTCGCGATTGTAGACCATCTGTAGTTCGCGGCGGCGGAGCGTCTCCTCGATGGCTCGCTGCATGCTGTCGGTGACCTTGTCGGCATACAAAATCACTTCGGCGTTCACGTGGCGGGCGCTGCGGCCGATGGTCTGCACTAGAGACGTTTCGCTGCGCAGGAAGCCCTCTTTGTCGGCGTCGAGAATGGCCACCAGCGAGACCTCCGGCAAATCGAGCCCTTCACGAAGCAGGTTGACTCCCACCACGGCGTCGAACTTCTTCTCGCGAAGCGCCCGGAGGACCTGTACCCGCTCGATGGCGTTCAGTTCCGAGTGCAGCCACTCGCAGCGCACCCCCTCTTCTTTAAGATAGGCCGTCAGATCCTCGGCCAGACGTTTCGTCAAGGTGGTCACCAGCACCCGTTCGTTGCGATCAGCCCGTTTGCGGATTTCGTCCTGCAGATGCGGAACCTGACCACGGGCCGAAACCACGTGAATCCGCGGGTCGACCAGGCCGGTGGGACGAATGACTTGCTCGACGACTTCGCCGCCGGTCCGCTGCAGTTCCCAGTCGGCCGGCGTGGCGGAAACGAAAACTGTCTGCCCGCGGCGCTGGTTCCATTCCTTGAATTTCAGCGGCCGATTGTCGAGCGCCATCGGCAGCCGGAACCCGTGTTCGACCAGCGTCGTTTTGCGGGAGTGATCGCCGGCAAACATCGCCCTGACCTGCGGCACCGTCGCGTGCGACTCATCGACAAACGACAGGAAATCATCCGGGAAGAAGTCGAGCAGCGTATAGGGCGGCTGTCCCGGTTTTCGGCCCGCCAGCGCGCGGCTGTAGTTTTCGATGCCTGGACAAAACCCGACTTCCCGCAACAATTCCATGTCGTAACGGGTGCGGGCGGCCAGCCGCTGCGCTTCGAGCAGCTTGCCCTGACGTCGGAAGAAATCGAGCCGTTCGTCCAGTTCGGTTTGAATCTCCTGCAGCGCGGCGTCGATCCGCTCTTGCGGCAAGACGAAATGTTTGGCGGGGTAGATGTAAATATCTTTCTGCCGCTGGGCCTGTTCGCCGGTCAGCGGATCGATGATCGCCAGGTTTTCGACTTCGTCGCCCCACAGTTCAATGCGGAACGCGAACTCCTCATAGGCCGGCCAAATTTCGACGACGTCTCCTCGCACGCGAAACTTGCCGCGGGCCAGTTCCAGATCGTTGCGGTCGTACTGGATGTCGACGAGTTTTAGCAGCAGCTTGTCGCGGTCGATCTCGTCGCCGATCTGCAACGGGACCATCATTTCGAGATAGTCTTTCGGCGACCCCAGACCGTAAATGCAACTGACGCTGGCCACCACAATCACGTCTCGCCGGCTGACCAGGGCACTGGTCGCCAGCAGTCGCAAACGATCGATTTCGTCGTTGATCGATGCGTCTTTCTCGATGTAAATATCGCGCTGCGGAATGTAGGCTTCCGGCTGGTAATAATCGTAGTAGCTTACGAAGTAGGCGACCGCGTTGTGCGGGAAGAACTCGCGGAACTCGCCGTAGAGCTGAGCGGCCAGCGTCTTGTTGTGCGAGAGGACCAGCGTCGGCTTCTGCAGCCGGGCGATGACGTTGGCCATTGTGAACGTCTTACCCGAGCCGGTCACACCCAGCAGCACCTGATCCGGCCGGCCGTCGTTGAGGCCGCGGACCAAAGCTTCGATCGCCTGCGGCTGATCGCCGGCCGGTTCAAATTCACTGACGAGCTGAAACTCGGGCATAGCGGGGTGGTCTGCCGATCAAACTGCGATGGGACGACGGGAAACTATCAAGGATTACCGAACGGTTCTACAGACCAGTCGTAAAACTTTTCCACAAACTCCACATTGTCGTACAGCCAGACAAGAGGTGCGTAGATCATCTGGAAAATATCGTTAAGACGCCATAGAAAGTCGCCCCACAGATCACTTTCAGCAAGCCAAAAAAGTGGTCCCGGGCTGAGCACGTACACGACAAGCAGAAAGCAACAAGTTTCCCCAATCGTTCTGAATGGCGATTGCCATGGTCTTTCGCGTGACGACTCCCTCACCGAATCGGACATGTGCTGCCTCCCAGCAACGCCTTCTCTCGGCCATCTGCCGAAAACATTCCTGATTGCATTCAGATTCGACTACAATCAATTGTCGTCGAGATTACCGTTTCATCCAGAGTTTGTAGAGGCATGCCCGAAAATGTCCGTTTCAGCAGACGAATGGAAGACCGAACTCTCCCGCCTGCCGACAAAGGAGCGCGCGGAACTAGCCCGCTTTCTCATCGATTCTCTCGACAGGCAGACAGACGCCGATGCCGACGAAGCCTGGGAGGCGGAATTGTCACGGCGAGCCGAGGGAATTCGCAGCGGCAAGGCGCAGGGAAAACCGGTCGACGAAGCAATGACGGAGCTGCGCGGGAAGCACTCGTGAAGACGCTGGTCATTCACAGAGAAGCAATCGCCGAACTCGATGCGGCGATGTCGTGGTACGAAGCGCAACACAAAGGTCTTGGCTTGGAGCTGCACGCCGAGGTGCGAAATGTTATGGATGAAATCAAGCATGCTCCCGATGTTGGTACCCGCTATAAGAATACGTACTTCCGCTTCCGCCGCACAAATCGGTTTCCTTACCTCGTTTATTACCTGGAGCACAATGAGACGGTTTGGATTGCGGCCATTGCCCACGGTCGTCGTCGACCGGATTACTGGAGACGGCGAAGACCTGAATAGCGCGGGTGTGGCTGGACTCGGTGATCGCCGGCCGGTTCAAATTCACTGACGAGCTGAAACTCGAGCATAGCGGGGTAATGCGTTGATCAATCCTGGTTAGTTGGAAGGTTGAAAGTTGAAGGATGAAACCAGAATCGATGCTCGGCGTGTTCAACCTTCATCCTTCATCCTTGAACTTCACGATTGCGGACAAACGCTCTTTTCCTGCCACCTGGTCGCCCTATTTCGATGTCGTTTGCGACTCCGACGGTTTCCAGCGGTCCGACTGATCCATTCCCAGCAGTGCCGCCGGGGTCTTGCGTGCCATCAGGTCGATCTGATGGTCACTCAAGCTGGCTTTGCGCAGCCCCAGAATGAAGGCTTTCATGCCGTCGGTGTGAATTGGGTTTAGGTACTGTCCCAGATCGGACCCGAGGACAAAGTGCCGGGCGCCCACGGTCCGCATGGCGCGGGCATATTCGTCCACGGTGATCTTTCTCCACTTCCGTTGACTGGGCAGGTGCGAGCCGGGACCTGTCAGGTTTGTCAGCCAGACACATTCTATCTTGGCCCCCAATCGGGCAACGGCTTTCATCTGCTCGGTCGACATGCCGATCGGATCGGCCATGGCATGCGTGACGACAATTTTCTTCACGCCTGCTTTGCGGGCGGCTCGGATGAGGATCAAACATTCTTCGGCCGACGAGTGGCCGGTTTCGAGAACGAGGTCATGCTTGGCGACGAGTTGGAAGATCGGGCCTAATTCCGCGACCGGTTTGCCGTCTCGGACGACCGAAACAAACGGCCGATCTTCGCCAAAACGGCGGACGTGGTTTTCGGCGTCAAAGGTCGGCAGCCAAACCACTTTGGCCCGGTTACCGGTGAAGGTCATCATTCGCTCGATCGCAGCCGCGTTCAGTCCACCGACGGCGCGGTTGAGCACAATGCCGCCAAAGCAGCGTTGGCCGCTGGCCCGTTCGGCCAGCCAGGCCCGGTCGGCGGTCATGGTGAAGTGGTTTTTCATCACCAGCGCGCCCATGCGATTGCGACGGGCGATACGGGCGATTTCCAGATCAGTCACCGAGCGGGTAAAGCTGTCTGGTCCGGAATGAACGTGGAAGTCAATCACTCCGGCCAGCGGATTTCCTTTGAGCGTAGTCGGCGCCTGGGCACGGACGTTGTTCTGCACACCAAA
Organism: Planctomycetota bacterium; assembly: GCA_963582395.1. GTDB lineage: Bacteria > Planctomycetota > Planctomycetia > Planctomycetales > Planctomycetaceae > CAUZTK01. Next base: position 11,872 of record CAUZTK010000005.1, read on the forward strand.
AACAAGGGTCAAGACAAGGATCGCCGCCAGGAACAATCGTCGGAAAACCGTCGGTTCGGGGAGTTTTCCACGAGTCCCAAACGTCGAGCTGGGCATTTTCAATTCAGACTTGCAGCACATGTCGATGACTTTCCAATTCGATCGTTATTAAACGGCAAGTGACCTGAATCGCGAGTGATGAGAATGGGACTCGCCACTGACTACTCGTCACTTTTTTCCCGGCACGATGCCGAAAATCGTTGCCACACCCTCAATCGCCCAGGTGGAACAGCCGTTTCAGGGCGTCGATCAGACCATGCGGCGGGCCTTGGCGGGCTTCTTGCTTGAGCGCCTTCAGCGGCGGGTGCAGCAGCTTGTTAATGACCCGATCGATCGACTGTTCGATCATCCGCTTGTCTTCCCCGTCGATGTGGTGCAGCTTGTTGAACAACAGTTCCAACTCGCGGTCCTTGATGTCGTGCCACTCCTCCCGGAGCCGTTTGACAATCGGCCCGGTCGCTTGGTGGTAGACGTCGTGCATGAACTTTTCGGTCTCGTCCTCGACGAGGCGGCGAGCCCGCTCGACCTCCCGGCTGCGTTTGGCGCGGTTCTGCTCGCAGGTTTGTTCCAGGCTGTCGATGTCGTAAAGGAAGACGTTGTCGTCGATGTCTCCGACGGCTGGCTCGAAGTCGCGCGGGGCACCGAGGTCGAGAATGAAGATCGGCTGGGCCTCTTTTTGCTCGATTATTTTGGAAAACCGCGGGACGTCGACAATCGGCCGGTCGGCTCCGGTGGTGCTGACGATCACGTCTGCTGCGACCATCCAGCGATCGAGTTCTTCATACGGCTGTGATGTGCCGCCAAAGGCAGATGCCAACTGCTCGGCCCGCCGGGGACTGCGGTTGATCACGATGATTTTTCGTACGCCTTCGTCTTTCAGATAGCGGAGTGTTTCCTCGGCCATTTCGCCGGCGCCGATGACCAGCACCGTCTTGTCGTCGAAGCGGTCGAAGATGCTTTTGCCGAACTCGCCGACTGCCACGCTGGCGATCGAGACCCGTCCCTCGGCAAGTTTGGTTTCGGTGCGGACGCGGGCCGAGACCCTCAGCGCCCCCTGAAACAACGCATTGGTCAACGGACCACAGGATTCGTTCTTCAAGGCCAGATCATACGCTTCTTTCACCTGGCTGACGATCTGCGGCTCCCCGAGCACCATGCTGTCGATGCTCGAAACGACTTCGAACAGATGCCGCACGGCGTCAGGACCGGTCCGCTCTAGCAAATCGTCAACGAAGTCGTCGAGGCGTATTTTGTGGAACTCGGCGAAGAATTGAGCGATCTGTTGCTGTGTGGGAGCCTCGTCGGGACTTTCTTGGGAAGTGTACAGTTCGACCCGGTTGCAGGTCGAAAGTACGACCGCTTCCGTTTTCGGAAACCTGGCGCGGAGATCGTCGTAGGCGCGGATCAACTGATCTTCGCTCGAGAACGCCAGCTTCTCGCGGACGTCCAGCGTGGCGGTCTGATGATTGCAATAGACAACCTGCAGGTTCACCTGCTTTATCTCCGGTTCAAACTCGCATTGCCGGAACCGTCCGTTGCACCTCGGTATGCCAGGTCTTCCAGCTTTCGAAGGGAAGATTCTCGCCGCTTAGCACCTGCAGGCCGATGAGCGTCACCAGCAGAAAACCGAACGACCAGATCGTCATCCAAGCAACGTGTTTGCCGGTCGAGCGTCTTTTCAAACACAGCCAGATAAAGAAACCCATCAACGCCAGCCAAATCATTCCGTGACCCACAATGACCGGATCGGCGAACGAAATCTCAACCGCTTCCTTTTGCAAATAGAGGCCCAGTCCAACGCCGACCCCCATACCGAGTGTCAGCAGCGGCACCGAGACGATCACCGCCCACCAGTTCAGCCGGGCCAGCTTTTCGAGGCTCGGCAGAGCCAAGCCATCCCGTATTGTTCGCTTGTGCTTCAACCGGTAATGCTGCCAAACGTACATCAGACTGAGCACGAACGCCAGCAGCACACCGGCAATCCCGAACACGAGCAGCGACACGTGGATCATCGCCCAGTTCTGAATCGCCCTTTCTTGAACCACATCTTCATTGAGTGAGACGACCGAGTTCGGTAAATAACTGACCCAATACGCCGAGCCGATCAGGACCAGCACCAGCGGCAGCAACAACAGCCCCACCGGCAGATCGCGGTCGACGGCCGACAGGAACAGATAGAACACGATCGCCAGCCATGCCAGGACGAGCATCCAGTCGTGCGTCGAACTCAGCAGAGGAGGCATGCCAGTTTGGCTGGCGCGGTTGAGCAGATAAATGGTGTGAGCCACCAGCCCGGCTAGTCCGGCCAGCAACATGGCGGCGCGGCTGATCGACATCCATCGGAACAGCCGCGTCAGCTCCAAACCGAAGGCCACCACATAGCTGGCCAGGAAGCAGACGACACTCACATTGGCCATTTCGGCTCCTCGGGTTGATCCGCCGAAAGACTACTGAAATTTCGCACTCTGACGAGGCAAACATTCAGAGCCAGAGACACGTGCTGGTCGGCAACAACATCCGTCGTGCAAAAGACGCACCACACCGCATGATGCAATCGCATTATACAAAGACAGACCATTTTCGGGGCAACCGAGAATTCGCGCCGCGATGGAATCTCCGAATAACTGTTAGCGCATTCGCAACTTTCTGATGACGCTCTCATTGCGCTGGTGGCATTTATGCCAAGGGCATTTTGCTCTGTCCGGTCCAAATCAGAAAATCACAGCGAAGATACTTCCAGCGGTCACGAATTGTGGTTCTTCGGAAGGGTGAAGATCCCGCTGAGCCGTGGATATCACCGATTCGGCGGCTCGGCAGGAGCCTCGCCCTCCCTCAATCTGTGGCCGCGCCGAGTAGAACACGTTTCGGCCGGACATTTCAAAATGGCTATGCCATTTCAGTTGACCGGTCCCATCACGAAGACGAAATAAATGTTGCAGCCATTGTGCGAGACCGTCACACGCTGATAGTTCTTTTCGGGAACGTATTACTCGATGATGGGAAACATTGCGGAAAACTTGAACCGGGGGGAGTGGAGCCGACGGGATTCGAACCCGCAACCTCTGCCATGCGAGGGCAGCGATCTCCCATTGATCTACGGCCCCAGAAAACCGAAATGTGATACAATCCCGGTGGTGGGGTTTGTTTAATACGCTCTCTTGAATCCAAGGCAAGTGGCCCGCTATGCCGCAAGCGGTAACTTGACCTCGGAAGCACTAAACAAAAAAAGCGCGAACAAAACTCACGTTTCGGAGACGACCATTTGTTTTCCGCTCCTTTGATCGTCCTGAGCGTGCTTCGTTGTTTCAGGCGGCTAATTTTATGCAAACGCCGGCACGAAAGGAAGTGTAAACATCCATCGTCCGCATGGCCGGGTCCGGGGCGAGACGCCTCAACTCGATGCCGCACTGCTCCAACCCCATCGTCTCATTCCTGACACCTTGGCACTCACCGCTGCCTGCGGATGTACCGCAGGAAATCGCGCTGCAGCTTGCCGAGATCCTCTCCGAAGACCGCCTGGAATTCTTCAACCCGCTTTTGCGGATCGTCCCAAATCAGGACCGGCTTTTTCGAGAGGCGTCTGAGATATTCGATGTATTGTTTCCGCCGGGTCTTGATCAGGAAATAGGTCAGCGCCCAGGCTTCGGCATAAGCATCCAGAGACGTTTCTGAATTGCCGAAACGCTCGGCACCGGAAAGCAGCGTCTCCAGCGAATCGTTTCGGCGCCGGCTGCGAACAGACTCGCGGAAACGTTTGAGCCGACGACGATTGACCTTTCCCACAGTCCTCCACCCGTTACGACTTCTGAGATCCGGGGTCTCGAAGTACATTGCCATTCCCTCGGTCAACCAGAGCGGATTGTCGGCATAGCGAGTGTGCAGACCGCAGTTGAAGGCAATCTGGTGCGTCGCCTCGTGTACCACAGTGGCCACGTTAAAGGGTGAGGCGGCTACCTTGCGTGTGATATCGGCCGGTGTCACCGCCGGTCGGCTGTTCGGTCCGGCCGTCAAATCTTGCAGGATCATGCGGTTCGTCTTGATCGAGTAGTAGCCTGTTGCGCTGGCCAAACTAGGGTCGGCATCCTGCGAGGCGAATTTGGCAAACTGTTTGGAGTCGGCAAAGACAATCGCCGATAACGGAAGCTCCGGTTCGTGCAATTGAAGGGCGCGGCTCCGCCAGTGTGTCTGGAAGCTCGACATCAGCCGCTCGAACAAGGCACCGCACCACCGGCCATACGTTTTTCCGGCGCTGGTGCAGATGACGTAATGCCTCGTCTTGACGATCTCGAAACCTGGGCCGAATTCAGCACTCAGTTGGGCAGCGAGTTCGTCGGGCGTCAGCGGTCTGAACGGCTTGCCCAGCGCCTCTCGTTTCACGAGCATTTCGGGCGTGACGTTCCACAACCGTCCGTCGCGGCCTTGCAGCAGAATTCCGCCGTCCTGAGCTTCGACGACAATTCGTCCCTCAACGGCCCGCCGCTGTTTGTCATGTTCGGCAAAAGTGATTCGAAGCAGAGCGTGGCCGTCGCCTGCCAGAACGTCCCCGGCAGCCAGAACGACCAGAACCGCGACGCACACGAACCCGATTCCGAATTGTCGACGACGTCCGTTATTCATATTCGTTGAAGGTTGAACACGCCAGGCATCGATTCTGGTTTCATCCTTATTCATCGACGGCCTGCAGATGTCGGCCGTTGCAGCCAGATCGGCTAGCGCGCTATTGCCAGCCGATCTTCGAGAACGACAGTGTACCACATGGGTTAAAACCTGACTGCGCGCATTGTGTGACTCATGAGATTGTGTTACTCAGGATGATGACATCCGGATCGACAAACAGGGTGCTGCCTGCTGCGATGCCGTCACTTCGACGGGACTCGTTTGCAAAGATTCTCTTGGCTGGATAGAAGTTTGACGGGCTGTCGTGCCTTCCGTTTCGGTCCTACCTCTACGATGATACTTCCAGCCATCACTCCTCACAATTTTTGGGAGGGCGAAGCTCCTGCCGAGCCGCTGAATCGGTGAAATTCACGGCTCGGCAGGAGCTTCGCCCTCCCTCAATCTGTGGCCGTGCCGAGTCAATCCACGACGAATCGATCCCTTGATGTCCGCCGACCTCTCATCCGACCCGCGCAGGGAATATCAGCTACGGCTGGAAAGCCGAGGGCGGACTGTCAATCGTTTTGAAAGACTGGAGGGGCGGATTTCGACGGCTCGCGGCATTGTCTTTGTGGCGGGAATTGCGATGTTGCTGGTTCCCGTCAACAGCAGCGAGTCGGTTTCACCGTGGTGGCTGCTGCTGCCGGCGACGGTTTTTGTCGGATTGATAGTCTTTCATGCCCGTGTGGTGCATCGGCTCGAACGCTCCAAAGCCGCCGTCGAGTATTTTCGGACCGCGCTCGACCGGCTGGACGACAATTGGAGCGGTACCGGAGCGGCCGGACTGCGTTACGCCGACCCGCAACACCCATATTCGGGCGACCTCGATCTGTTCGGACCGGGATCGCTGTTTCAACTGATTTCGCGGGCACGAAGCCGATTGGGCGAGGACACGCTGGCCGAATGGTTCTCGGCACCGGCCGACGCCCAGACCATTCGCACCCGCCAGCAAGCGGTCTACGAGCTACGTCTGAAACTGGATCTGCGCGAAAAGCTGGCCCTGCTGGATGCCGAGGTGCACGATGATTTGAATCAGAATCATCTGTTGCGCTGGTCTGCTGAACCGCCGGTGCGGGTCGGCTTGCTGCGGCGGGTGACGGCGGTCGTGCTGTCCATGGCAGCGGTCTGCGCCTTGGCCGCGTGGTTGTTGTTCGAGATGGGTGTCCAGCCGTTGTTGCTGGTGCTGCTGGTGCAGGTTCCGTTTTTATTTTCGTTCGCGCGGCAGGTTCGTCACTTTGTCGGACGGGTCGACGAAGCCGGTTCCGGACTGGCCATTTTGTCTCAGGTGTTGGAAGTCTTCGAAGCCGAGCGGTTTTCGTCGAAGTTCCTCAGCAGCATCCAGACCCGCCTCGAGACCGATGGTGTGCCTCCCTCACGACGAATCGTTCAGTTGAGCAACCTGATTCAACGCTTACACAACAGCTTGCAGAATCAGTTCTTCGCGCCAATTGGTTTCTTGCTGGGATTGTCGATTCATGTGGTCCATTCCATCCAGCAGTGGCGGACCCGATTCGGCCCACGCATTCCCGAGTGGCTGACGGCGGTCGGAGAGCTGGAGGCATTGTCGGCGCTGGCAGGATACGTTTACGAACACCCTGACGATCGGTTTCCGGAAATTGTTGACAACGGACCGGTGTTCGATGGAGAACAACTCGGACATCCGCTGCTACCTCAGTCGTCATGTGTTCGAAACGACGTCACGCTGGACGACGATTTGCGGTTGTTGCTGATCAGCGGCTCGAACATGTCGGGCAAGAGCACTCTGTTGAGGGCGATCGGCAGCAACGTTGTTTTAGCGCTGGCCGGCGCACCGGTCCGAGCGAAGCGTCTCAGAATCTCGACTGTCATGGTTGGGACGTCGATGCGGATTAACGATTCGCTGCAGCAGGGCCGCTCTCAGTTTTACGCCGCTCTCTCGCGTCTGAAGTCCATTGTCGATCTGGCCGGCGGAGACAGGCCGCTGCTGTTCTTACTCGACGAGATCCTGCAGGGGACCAATTCGCACGACCGCCGTGTCGGCAGCGAAGCGGTGATCCACACGCTGCTGCAGCGGGGAGCCATCGGTCTGGTGACGACACACGACCTGGCTTTGACTATAATCGTCGAACCGCTCGGGTCCAGGGCCTCTAACATCCACTTTGAAGACGGACTCGCAGACGGCCAGATGACATTCGACTACCGCATTCGGCCCGGAGTCGTGCAGAAGAGCAACGCGCAGGAACTGATGCGCCAGATGGGGCTGCAACTCGAGGAGCCGTGATCGCCACTTGGCCGCAGCCGGCGCGCCAAAGAGCGAATTCACACGTGCCGACCGGATCAGATGTCGCAGAGTCACCTTTCCGAACCGCGATCTGCTTATATACACGTGCCGTTCTGCGCGCATCGATGCGGTTACTGCGACTTTACTTTGGTGGCTGGGCGGGACGAGCTGATCGATAACTACCTGCAAGCGCTGGAAATCGAATTGTCGGCTTTGCAGCGTCCGCGACCGGTCGAGACGCTTTACTTCGGCGGCGGCACGCCGAGCCATCTGCCGGCGGGGCCCTTGAATCGGCTACTGGAACTGGTGCTTTGCTGGTTGCCGCCGAAAGAGGGATGCGAGTTCAGTGTCGAAGCAAACCCAGCCGGTCTGGATACCGAGAAGATCAATCTGTTGGCCGATGCCGGCGTGAATCGCCTCAGCCTCGGAGTGCAGTCGTTTGCCCCGTCGGTGCTCGAGGTCCTGGAGCGCGACCATCGGGCTGGCGAAGTGATTGGCGTTGTCGAGAACATCCGCAGTCGGATCGACAACATCTCGTTCGATTTGATTTTCGGCGTGCCCGGTCAAACGTTGTCGCTATGGCGACAGACGCTTCAGCAAGCGATTCAACTGCAGCCGCAGCACCTCTCCACCTACGGGTTGACCTTCGAGAAGGGAACATCATTCTGGTCCCGACGCCGGAAAGGGGAGCTGATTGGTGTGCCGGTCGAATTGGAACGGGAGATGTACGCTGTGGTCATGGACGAGTTGCCGGCCGCCGGCTTCGAGCAATACGAGATTTCCAGCTTTGCCCGCCTGGGGTCTCGCTGCCGACACAACGAGACCTATTGGCAGGGGTTGTCGTACTACGGGTTCGGCCCGGGGGCGGCGCGGTACCTGGGCGGCCGTCGCGAAATCAATCATCGTAGCGTGACAACCTGGCTGAGGCGCATTCTATCGGGACAATCACCCGTCGGTGAAAGTGAAGAACTCTCCGACGAAGAGCGGGCCCGCGAAACGTTGATGCTGGCGCTACGTTGCTGCGAAGGGGTTGCCAAAGAGGAATTCCGGCGACGGACCGGTTTCGCCGTCGAATCACTGACCGGCGAGGCGATCGGCCGGTATCTCGGCAGCGGGTTGCTCGAAGAAACCGTCTCGCACATTCGACTGACGCGCCAAGGCCATTTCCTGGCCGACACAGTCTTCGTCGATTTGTTATAATTCAAGCGGTGAACTTGCAACAAAAAAGTGCCGATTCGCCGAGAGTCAGGTCGCCTGACCCGGCAGTTTGACCGCCTGAAAAAACTGTGCGGCGGTCCAAACTTGGAACCAGTCGCCAAACTGGCGGGCCAAGGTCTCGACGTCGGTGTCGGTCGCCTCGACGGCACGGGCAATCGCATCGGCGAGTGTGCTGCCCTCGACAATCGCCCGCAGCAGTTCGTACTGCACGAATGAAAGCGCCCGCCGCCTGACGACGTAATCGCGACGGTTGATCGCCAAATAGGTCTGTTGCGGGTTCGGAGGGGCGGGACCTTCTCCTTTCGCGTTGCGAACAGCGCTGGCGTACCCGTGCACCGGGAAACGAAACGTCATCAATCGCAGACAGGCCACCGGGACTAATATCACGTCGGGCCAGCATTCCTGCGGAATGTCCGACAGTTCGTCGCTCTTAAGAAGTTCTCCGCGCTCCGGTCCGGGACCGTCGAAGACGTCGCTGTACGCGCGCTCTAACCGGGCTAGGTCGATGAGGAAGTCGGGCCAGTCCGGTCCTTCCTCGCCGGTTTCCCGGGTTGGCCGAGTCTCCTCCATGTATTGCGGAAAGCTGCCCGAGAGGGCCGCCAGCGTGTAACTGTGTGACGGAGACGACTGCAGGTATCCGAAGGCAAACCCGTCGAACGCCTCTTGGCCGGCCGCATGTCGCAGCGCGGGAAACTCGCCGCATAAAACTTCCAGCAAGCGGGCATAGTAAGCGTTGCCGTAAACCTCCAGCCGCTTGACGCTGTTGAGCGCCTGAGAGCGCGTGATGACGCGATCAACCTCGTCGGACGAAACACCAATCTGCGCGCGGGCCGCTGCCGAGTTGATGCCGCCAACAATCCCGTCGGGATGCATGATGACGGCCTGCATCCAGCGCTGAATTTTCCGGAGATCTCGGGGCTGGTTTGTCATTCGGCTTCTGCGACGACAAAGGCTGCCGGATGCGGAACAGTTGCCGAATCGCCCCGCACCTCGACAAGCGGTTGAGTGGCTCGTTGATCGTCCCGGACGACGCCGACTTCGACGAGTTCCTCATCCATGAACCGTTTCGCTTTGAGGACTTCGGCATGAACGACCGGAAATTCGGGGATTTTGGCGTCCCATTCCAACAGCGTCGATGCGCCTCCGGTCAACCGATGCGCCAGCCGGTACAGCTCCCAGACCGGATCGATCACGTGACCGTCGTGTGTGTCGATGCAATGCGTTCCCAGATTCGTGTGACCGGCCAGATGAAACTGCACGACCCGCTCGTGGGGAACGGCTTGCAGGTACTCGACCGGATCAAAATCGTGATTGACGCTGGAAACGTAGACGTTGTTGACGTCGAGCAGCAGGCCGCAGTCGGTCTTTTCGGCCATGCGGTTGATAAACTCCCACTCCGGCATTGTCGAATCGGCGAACGTCACGTAGCTGCTGGGGTTTTCCAGCACCAGCGGCCGTTCGAGCAAATCCTGCACAATGCCAATCCGCTCGCACAGATGTTTGAGGACGGCCTCGCTGTAGGGAATCGGCAGCAAATCGTGCGCGTTGAGCCCCGCCACGCCAGTCCAGCAGACATGATCGGACAGCCACAACGCGCCGATGGAATCGGCCAGATTCTTTAGCCTCTTTAGGTAGTCGAAGTCGAGCGGGTCGGTGCTGCCGATCGACAGCGACACACCGTGCATCACAATCGGGTATCGCTCGGCCACCTGCTCCAGGACGTAGCGTGGACGACCCCCGGAATCCATGTAATTCTCGGAGATGATCTCGAACCAATCGACTTGGGGATTGTGCGCCAGGATGTGCCGGTAATGAACCGTCCGCAGACCGAGCCCCAGTCCGATGTTGGGATGTCCGAGGCGGGGTATTACCATAACCGTACCCGGATGCTTTCCGGCCTTAGCAGCCTGTTGAAAAAGGCAAGACTTACCCTATTCGGGTGCCACGGGCGGCTTGCCCGCCCGTGTTTTCAAGCGTTTTCTAACTCACACTGGCAGGCAAGCTGCCAGTGTCACCCTTTTTCAGCGGGGTGTTAGGTGACGAACACAGGGATTTCAGAAAATCCCTGGGTTCTGAGAGGCGCTCTTATTGCGGAGGATCGCCAACTGGCTTGTTCATCGCCATCATCCGTTTCTCGAACGCGGCGCGGGCCTGCGCCCATGCCTCTTCGGCTGGATTCATTGGTACACCACATCCGCCCATTTCCGCACATTCGTTCGTGCCAGCTGTGCCATCACAGCCACCGAGATACTTGCAGGTATTCTGTCCATGACAGGAGTGTGCTTCAACCGTGGAACAGGATCCTTGTCCGGCACAGGCGTGTTCGCCCTTCCCATAGTTCATGCATTGATTCAGTCCACTACAGGCGTTATTTGCGGCGATTTCTGCGCCCTTGGGTCCGGTGTCGCTCGCGGCGCCATCGGTTCCGTCACCTGTGTCGGTACCGTCGGTGCCTGCATCTCCGCCACCACCGCCGGTCCCATCACCACCGCCGGTCCCATCACCACCGCCGGTCCCATCACCACCGCCGTTACCGCCGCAGCCGATGACCGTTCCCACTACGATGCCGCCAAAGGCGGCCGCTGTGAGCTTATTAAAGTCTCTCCGATTCAGTTCAGTCCGTTTCATCTCTTTTCCTTTCGACGTGAAAGTGGAACGTAGAAACCTTCGACACCGCCCGTCGGGGCCGGTTTGTGCAATATTTGATAACTCTTTTAGCTCAAAAAACCTCTCAGAAATGCGACCATCCACAGGTTGTGTGTTCCCAATCCTCAACCGAATCCTAAACGATCAAACACTCCTCTGCCGTTGAGTCTACAGAGATGCCGCCACGAAAATCTGTATAATACAGCACAATCTCACAGAACCCTCAGTTCGGCGTCAAGAGTCCCCGCGAGATTTCTTGGATTTCGTTGCAGACAGGGCCTTGGCGTTGCGGTGGGCAATTGCCAAGGTCGCGGTGTTGTCGCGGCTACCACCACCTTAGAATTCCGATGATGTTTGAGTAATCATCGGTCCAGACGCGGCCTGATGTCGACGGTCTGGATTCCAACCACTGTCCGGTCTGGTCCAATTCCTTCAGGTCCGCACGGTTGTGCGCGAGAACTGCATAAACCGAATTCGCCCGTGAAAGATCCTGCGGGGCGACATCCCGGTCTCGACACACAAGGCACTGCAATCCGGCATCGGCTGCCAGGTCCGCCAGGACCTGTTCCAGGTCTACGTGAATGTTGCTGATATGAAACACAAGAATTCCGTCTTCGCGCATCTTAGCTAAGTACATGGCGATTGCTTCGCGAGTCAGAAGATGCACGGGAATCGCGTCCGAGCTGAAGGCATCGAAGAAAATCATCCCGTAATATTCATCCGGCGCTTCGGCCAGCTTGAGTCGTCCGTCCCCAATGATGATTCTGTAAGGCCCCCGGCTGCAGCGCTTCAAGTGATCGAACAATTCTTCCGACTCCGCCACATACTGGACGATCGGGTCGATTTCGTAAAACGTAAACTCCTCTTCGGGCTGCTGGTAACAGATGGTCGCACCGGTGCCGAGTCCCACAACTGCAATTCGTTGCGTGCTCCCTGAACCACTGAATGCCTCAAAGATTTCCCCCAGCGGGCTGTGGCGGTGATAGTAACTCAGAGGCTCACAATGATGCTCTGGCCTGCGGTCCTGAATCCCATGAACCGTTCTACCATGATACAAGTAATGCAGACTTTCATCCGGGCTGCGCACCACTCGATGGACACCGAAATAACTGCGCCCCGTGTAGAGCACACTGCCGTCGCGAAGCGGCGTCAAGACAGCCATCAACAGAACGGCCCCAACACCCACCCCCACGAACTTTCGCCAGTGCGCTACGTTCAGCACTATCAGGACCAGGCTCAGCAACAGAACCAAAAATAACAAGTTGACTAATGACGGACTCTGCCGAATGTTTAGATCCAACAGCCAACCGAAGATCAGCAGCGCTGTGAGTCCCACAAAGGTCACGTTGAGCAGACGATCCAGCTTGTGCGGCTGCACTTGGGGACAGAGAAAGAAAGCGAGCAGCAGCGTCAGTGGGTATTCGAGCAGGCAAGAGGAGATCAGAGGCGCGATCAACCCATTGAGCAATCCACCCAGGAATCCGCCGACGGCCATCCAGAGATAGTACTCTGTCAGAAACTGTGCCGAAGGCCGGTCACTGGCCAGCGCACCGTGGAACACAAGTCCTGCCAGAAAAAAGGCGGCCAGATGCAGTAACATAGGCTGCCAACTCCCTTCGACAATTGTGGAAGAGGCCAGCAGCAACAACGCGAATGGCAACAGCCGAACCAGGAGTGCGTGAGTGCTCAAAGTCGAAGCCGGTTGTTTTGCCCTGCCGGTTTCGAACTTGGCCTCACCGCGTTTGACTCTGCTGAACGCCCAGATAAACGTCAACAGATAAAGGGCCAGCGGAATCACCCATAACAGCGGCATGGGTGACAGATCGGTAGTGATATACGTGGTCACGCCCAGCATCCAACTGGAGGGGACGAACGAGAGGGCCACCCAGTACAGCCGACGTCTGGTGTTGATGCTTGAGTCAGCACTGGCTGGAAAATCTTTTCGGCCCCCGTTTTGCTTGACGGGATGGCTGCCACTTGAACTCGATACCCGGACCCTGGAGCGCTTCAGATGCCAGGCACACGTAGCCATCAGGGCGGTCAGCACTGCGAATCCGCCGAACCAAAGCCAGCCCTGATCAGCCAGAGCGAAGTTCGGTTCGATCAGCAGCGGATACCCCAACAGGGCCAACACGCTGCCCAAGTTGCTGGCAGCGTAAAGAAAATAGGGATCTGACGCCGAGGTATGGTCCGTTTCCGCGAACCAGCGCTGCAGAAGCGGAGTCGTTGTGGAAACGGCGAAGACAGGTGCGCCGACTGAGACCACCAACAGCCACAACAGCCAAAAGACAGGAGTCGCGACGGTCGGAGGCGACCAGTCGTGCGGGACGGCAATGGGAAGGGCCACGATCGCCGAAAACAGCACCGTAAAGTGCAGGGCCATTTGCCCGCGGTGCCCGAATCGGCCAGTCAGCACATGCGTATAACCGTAGCCTGCCAGCAGCACTCCCTGAAAGAACAGCATGCACGTATTCCAAACCGTTGGCGTGCCGCCCAGCAGCGGAAGCACCATCTTCGCGAACATCGGCTGGACCAGAAAGAGCAGACTCGCACTGAGAAAAATTGTCACCGTATATGCCAAGGGCATGTTGCTCTGTCCGATCCAAATCAGAAAATCACAGCGAAGAACACGTTTCGGCCGGACATTTCAAAATGGCCATGCCATAGAGTCAGTCTCGGGCCCATGAAGCTTGCTCGCCACCAGCCGGGGTGGCTGAGTCAGAGCAAAAGCGATGGCCCAGATCCGAAGATTCCGGACCTTGCCGATGGTCAAACCCGGCCACTCAATGGCAGAGCAAACCGGCGGGTCAAGTTGAGCTATTGGTTATGTTGCCGTTGCGGGGCAGGCCGTACGAATAAGAAAATAAGAAAGAAGAGGCACAGAAGTCCAAGAATTACTGCAGCGAAGAGAACCACCCTTATTATAAAAGAGATTCAAATGCTATCTGCCGCCGAACAGCCTCGCCTTGAATTTCAAGCATGCGTTCGGTGACACGCTTATACTCATCCAAGTGGTCGCGCTGCAGGTTACGAATTTCTGTGAGCAACTGTTTGATGTCGTCTGACTGGTCCATGAGATTGATGCCGCAACATAACGACTGAGCTAACTTGCCCGCCTCATGAGAGACGGGCCACAAAAAACACGAAAATGAGTATGCGGAATTGAAACATTTCCGGGTTCCCAAGCTCCAGCTTGGGAACCAGTTTTCGCGAAGCTCCGTTTCGCGGTGAGAGCATGGCACCCGGCGGGTTGAAGCTCGTTCTTCGCGGGACGTACGATCAATGGTATAATTGAAGGTGTATTGAGGCAACCGGCGCGAAGGGAATCCAGTGGCCGATCACCCGAACAAGCACATCCGTGCCGCAATCGAGTACGCCGATGAATTGTTTGAAGCCGGGTGCGATGTCAGAGCCGCAAACCAGATCATCATCAGAACGGTGTGATATCGATGTGGATTCGAATCCCACGAATGATTGTTTTCGGCATGATTACCCAAGCGCTGCTGGTGAGCGGAGCGGTCTTGGCTGCCGATAAGAAACCGGACTCTGCGGGAATTGCGTTCTTCGAGCGCAAAATTCTACCGGTCCTTGTCAAACACTGTTACACCTGTCACTCCGACGACGCGAAGGATCTCAAAGGCGGCTTGCTGCTTGATAGTCGCGAAGGATTGATCAAGGGGGGCGATTCCGGACCGGCAGTCGTTCCCGGCAAGGCCGCCGAAAGCCTGTTGCTGGAGGCGATCCGCTACGACGCTCTCAAGATGCCGCCGCAGACAAAACTGCCCAAAGCTGTCATCGCCGACTTTGCAAAATGGATCGGTATGGGGGCACCCGATCCGCGTGTTGGAACATCCCACTCAGTCGGCCGCAGTGTCGATCTGGGAAAAGGCCGGCAGTTCTGGTCGTTCAGGCCGCCGAAGAAACGCCAACCCCCTGCAGTCAAAGACATGCATTGGCCGTACAGCGACATCGACCGCTTCGTGCTGGAGCATCTCGAACAACTAGGTCTGCGGCCCGTTGCGAATGCCGATCGCCCGACACTGATCCGCCGCCTCTATTTCGATCTGATCGGTCTGCCGCCGACTCCTAAGGAAATCGACGAGTTTTTACGCGATCGAACTCCCGGTGCTTTTGAGAAGGTGGTCGATCGATTGCTCAACAGCCCGCACTTCGGAGAACGCTGGGGCCGGCATTGGCTCGACGTGGCACGCTTTGCCGAGTCGAGCGGCGGCGGACGCACTCGCATCTTTCACGACGCCTGGCGATACTGCGACTACGTGATTCGGTCGTTCAACGCTGGCAAACCGTTCGACCGCTTTGCCAGCGAACAGATCGCCGGGGACATGCTTCTGGGGCAAACGCCCGACGAGCGCGCTCAGCAGTTGACGGCAACCGGTTTTCTCGTCCTGGGACCGACAAACTACGAACTCCAGGACAAGGAACTGCTACGGATGGAGGTCGTCGACGAGCAGATTGAGACCATGGGGCGAGCGTTTCTCGGCATGACGATCGGCTGTGCCCGCTGTCACGATCACAAATTTGATCCCATTCCCACCACAGATTACTACGCACTGGCCGGAATCTTTCGCAGCACCAAGACGCTGACTCCGGGCAACGTCTCGGGGTTTGTCCAACGCCCGCTTCCAGTCAGCCCGCAACACGCCGCCGCGCTTGAACGTCACCAAGAGCTCATCAGGAAAATCGAGTCCCGGCTGAAACCGGTGCAAACAGAGCTGGCCAAGGTGACGGGGACCTCGGCCGCCGGATCGCGTTCGACCGATCCTACATCGCTTCCCGGCAGTGTCCTGGACGGCAAAAAGGAAACGGCCAAACAACGGGCTGCGCGATCCACGACAATCAAACAACTGCGGGCGAGAGTGAAAAATCTTCAGGCCGAACTGAAAGCCCTGAAGAAAAATGCCCCGCCATCGCCGCCGATGGTTATGTCGGTGCAGGAGGAGGCCGAACCGGGAGATTATCGCATCTGCATTCGCGGCAACGTTCATCAATTGGGCGATGAGGTGCCCCGTGGATTCCTCTCGGCGCTCGGGGGCAGCAAGCCGGTTGCCATCAACCCGAAACAAAACGGCCGGGTCGAATTGGCTCGCTGGTTGTCAAGCCTGGAAAACCCACTGACGGCGCGTGTGTTCGTGAACCGTGTGTGGCATCACTTGTTCGGTGCCGGAATCGTCCGCAGCACAGACAACTTCGGAACGACGGGCCAGCCGCCGTCGCATCCGGAATTGCTCGACTGGCTGTCGATTCGATTCATCGAGCAGGGTTGGTCGCCAAAATCGATCGTGCGGATGATCGTGCTGTCGCGGGTCTACCAGCTCGACAGCCGGCCCCACCCGGAAGCGATAAAGATCGATCCCGAAAACCGTTGGCTGGCATCCAGGAAACGACGACGTCTGGATGCGGAAGCGATTCGCGATTCCATTTTGAGTGTGAGCGGACGGCTCGACCAGACTCAAGGCGGTCCGAGCATTCCGACGACGACCACCACCGAATTCGGTTACAAGTTCAGCAGTCTGCGGCGGAGCGTGTACGTTCCGGTTCTGCGCAATACTTTGCACGAGATTTTCGACGTGTTCGACTTTGCCGACCCGAACATGGTTGTTGGCCGGCGCAACACCAGCACGTTGCCGACACAGGCGCTGTACCTGATGAACAGCCCGTTTGTGATGGACGAATCGACGCATGCGGCCGAATTATTGTTGGCCGTCACAGATCTCGACGATGCCGGTCGTATCAAGTTCGCATACCGCCGTGCTCTGGGATGTCTACCGCAGCCCGCGGAAGAAAAACTTGCCCGTGAGTACCTTGGTGAGCAAAATCGAAATCGAGAAAACGGGCCGGCGGCCCAACAGCGGCAGATTGAAGCGTGGGCGAACTTTTATCAAGCCTTGTTTAGCTGCATCGATTTCCGGTATGTTGATCAAGTTATGAGTGCCGAGATGACAATCGCGTTTGACCAACCACGGGCCGTTTCACGACGGCGATTGCTGGAGCGGGCCGCTTGCGGTTTCGGCTCTCTGGCACTGGCCGGGTTGTGTGCCGACGCGCAGGCGGCTGAACGTCAAAGACCGCTGTCACCGAAGCTGCCGCACGTTCCGTCGCGGACCAAGCGGATTATTTTCGTCTTCATGCAGGGTGGTCCCAGCCAAGTCGACACCTACGACTACAAGCCGAGGCTCGCCAACGAGGACGGCAAAAAGGTCAAATTCAAGGTGGCCCGCACCCGCAAGGTGACCCCCGAGCGGGTCTTCAAGTCGCTGTGGAAGTTTCGTCGGTATGGGGAGTGCGGGCGGTGGGTTTCTGAACTGTTTCCACATCTGGCTCGGCATGTGGATGACTACTGCGTCATTCGCAGCATGCACACCGAAGGGGTCGCTCACGGACCGGCCACACTGTTTCTGCACACGGGGGCCACAAATCTCATTCGGCCGTCGGTTGGAGCTTGGATCACATACGGGCTGGGCAGCGAAAACCGGAATCTGCCCGGCTTTGTGACGATTTGTCCGCCGGCCAGCAAAGGTGGACCGCGCAACTATGCAAACGCCTATCTGCCGACTATTTATCAAGGGACTGACATCGGCCGGGCCGGTGTGCCCGTAGCACAGGTGGGAATTCGGCACATCGTCAATGGCCGCAAGCCGCTCGCGGTTCAGCGTCGACAACTCGACTTTCTTCAGGCAATCAATCGTCAGCAGGCCGCTAGTCGGGCCGGCGATGACGAACTCGAAGCGACCATCGACTCGTTCGAGCTAGCCTTTCGCATGCAGACGCACGCACCCGGACTGCTCGACATCGCGGGTGAATCGAAGGCAACGCAACAGTTGTACGGCATCGGCGAAAAGCAAACCGATGATTTCGGCCGTCAGTGCCTGTTGGCGCGTCGGATGGCGGAGGCCGGCGTTCGTTACGTGCAGATCAACTACGCCGACAACGCCAACACGCCGCGCTGGGATCAGCATTCGAACATGAAACAGCATAAGATTCATGCCCGCGCAACCGACAAACCGGTCGCCGGTTTGCTAGCCGATCTCAAAGCCCGCGGGTTGCTGGATGACACGCTGGTTTGGTGGGGAGGTGAATTCGGACGCACGCCGTTCGCACAGGGTCTCGACGGTCGAGATCACAATCCGAACGGCTTCACCGTTTGGCTGGCCGGCGGTGGCGTGAAACCAGGAATCGCCTTCGGCGAGACGGATGAATACGGCTACAACGCTGTGACCGATAAGGTCCATATGCACGATCTTCACGCCACGCTACTTGACCTGCTTGGTTTAGACCACGAACGGCTCACCTATCGTTACGCCGGCCGCGATTTTCGGCTGACCGACGTCGCCGGCCGGGTTGTGAGAGAAATCTTCGCCTGAGGCGCTGCGTAGACTTTTGCGTTGCAGGGAATATAAGGAGAAGTGGAGAGAGAGACGACAAATCCTTCACTCCCCTTCAATCTTTTGGCGGTTTCACGGAAACTCGTCTCCGCTACGTTTCCTGTGTGGTTCCGACTACGCCGGGATGAGCCATAGAAACGAATCTTTCACATCTGGAGCACAATAGAATGGACGATCTTCTGCCGGTGCTTTCTCGCTGGGTACACGTGGGAAGCGCCATTGTGGTGCTTGGCGGCAGCGTCTTCATGCGGTTTGTGCTGATGCCGGCGGCTGCTGAGTTACCAGACGACACCCACAATGCGTTACGCGAACAAGTGATGGGCAGATGGCGGAAGTTCATCGGTGTGGGAATTCTGCTATTTCTGATCAGCGGATTCTACAACTACTACCTGGCCATCCCGACGTCCCGTGTCGAGGAGAGCAGATTGTATCATCCGCTGATGGGAGTGAAGATTTTGCTCTCGTTGGCGGTTTTCTTCCTCGCTTCGGCATTGACCGGCCGGTCGAAAGCACTGCAAGGCATCCGGAAAAACGCGAAGAGATGGCTGACGGTCACTGTTGTTTTAGCCGTCTTGGTGGTGGCCATCGCCGGATTTCTAAAAGTGGCCGTCAAAAAAACAGCGGACGGTCCGGTCGGTGCTGCTGGCGTGAGCCAGCCGGCTGAAGTTCGTGAGCCGCAACTGCTACCGGTCATCTGATCGGCTGTAAAAGTGCATGTAAGTTCACGTGCCCTTTTCCGCCGTCGGTCGGTTTCTAGCCGATTTCCCGTGACCTTTTTGCCGCGTTTTCCGTATCTCTCAATATGGATCGATCGGTGACGGAAATCAAAATGGCGAGGCCGTCGAGCGATATTCGACAAACCGGCATCCAGAAATGTGACTTAAGTTTATATTTTTTAATGACTTGAGACATAATTCTAACTTTTGCCTGGGAGACGATATTCGATTGCGTCCAAAAATGTGCTGACAGAATTGCGTCTAGACTTTTGAAAAATTCGTTCGCATGCGAACTTTTTTCTCAACTATCCGCCAGTATGATACGTATGAATCCTTAGAATCGGCGGATCCAGTTCGATGAGAGCGACCACCGCGTTAATTGTTTCTGCGTGGTGATCAACCTAGAGGGTTGATTGGACACGGCTCTTCAAAAATCGGATTTGTTTGACCAAATGTTTTCGGGAAAATCTTTTCGTGGCTGAAGCGAATAACGATCGCCAGATCAAGCTCATTAGACAGAAAGGAACCTTCATTCCCGCGCTTTGAACGGTTGGGCTCGCGTTAAGTTCGGGTCGACAGGAGGAACACAGATGATCTCTCAGTATCGCAACCCGGCAATGAAACAGTTGACGAACCAGCAGGTTCGGTATACGCCACGTGATGTCCGCCTTGAGCAAATCGATCGCGCGGAACGTCTGCTCGATGAAATTAGCCCGCGAGAAAAATATCACTACCGGGAAATCTGCGAGAAAATTACCGATTACCGGCCGGAGCTGTTCCCGGATCTGGTTCTCAACGGTATTGAGGCAGTACACGACCTGCGCTGCTTTATCGAGGACCTTTCGGAAAGCGCCGAAATTCGCGCCGAGAGCGCCGGAGAGCCCGTCTTGACGGTCGAGGATGTCAGCCAGCAATTTCGGGTTTCCACGAAAACGGTCGACCGCTGGAGGAACCGGGGGCTGGTGAGCCGCCGATTCAAATTCGGTAACCGTACACGGATCGGTTTTCTCGAGTCTTCCGTAAAGCGGTTTGTCTCGAAACATGCCGACCAAGTCCGCCGAGGGGCCCGGTTCAGCCAAGTGACCGAATCGGAACGCGAAGAGATTATCCGGCGGGCACGTCGAATGGCCCGCTACGGCGGATGTCCGGCCGATATCAGCCGTAGACTGGCGCGAAGAATGGATCGTTCGCCGGAAACCATCCGCTACACCCTCAAGAATTTTGATCGCGACCATCCGGAACTGGCCGTGTTTCCCCATGCGGGTTTGCCACTGACCGGTGAGCAGAAGAAGGAGATTTTCCGAACATCCCGCCGTGGTGTGCCGATCGAACGTATGGCAAAGCAATATTGCCGGACGAAGGCTAGCATCTACCGAATTATCTCGGAAGTGCGGGCGCAGCGGCTGTTCGAACAGCCGATCGATTATATGGACAGTCCGGAATTCCATGAAGCAGACACCGACGCGTTGATTCTGGGCCCGCCGCCGAGGGTCGAGAAGAAGTCGTCGCGGGTCAAACCGCCACCCGGTCTGCCGCCGTACTTGGCCAGTCTCTATGCAATCCCGCTGTTGACGCGTGAGGAGGAAGCCTATTACTTCCGCAAAATGAACTACCTGAAATTCAAGGCGGCCCAGCTTCGCAGGTCGCTCGATTCGGCCCGTCCCAAGACGCGTGAGATGGACGAGATCGAGTCGCTGCTCGATCAGAACGTCGCCGTCAAAAACTTTTTGATTCGAAGCAACCTGCGGCTGGTGGTTTCGATTGCGAAACGGCACATGCGGCCCGGCAGTAATTTCTTCGAGATGGTCAGTGACGGGAACATGTCTCTCATTCGCGCCATCGAGAAGTTTGATTACACGAAGGGCAATAAGTTCTCGACCTACGCGACCTGGGCCATCATGAAGAACTTTGCGCGGTCGATTCCGGCTGAACATACCCGCTTAGATCGGTTTCGCACCGGTAAGGACGAGGTGTTTCAGCTTTCGACCGACTCCCGGGCCAATCAGTTTCATCAAGAGCTGATCAACCGGAAACAGCATGAACTGTTGATGGGAATCCTCGACCAGCTCGACGAACGGGAAAAAAAAATCATTCTGTATCGGTTCGGTCTGACTCGTGGAACGGAACCTCAAACGTTGGAGAAGGTTGGAAATCGATTCGGTGTGACCAAGGAGCGAATTCGTCAGCTTGAATCCCGCGCGTTGCGAAAACTGAGAAAGATCACTCAGGAAGAAAAGCTGGACATTCCGGGCATTTAAGCCGCCCTTCAACTTGCGGCTTAGCGGAAGTTCCTGCGCTCTGATCACCCGGAGTCTGCCCTTAATAACGAAACCCCAATGACTAACGTCGAAAGAAATTCTCAAGTTCGAAGGCCGGCTTCGGATTTTTGAAGGAGAGTAAACGTTGTCGTAGTGAGTCTGCGCAGCCTGTCCGCTTGAGAGTTTGAGAAGGCCGCAGCCCGGTAATCTCACCGAAGGTGTCTGGTTTGGGTCGAGGGGGTGCGGTAGAGGAATTCTATTGCAATGCTGTCGGCGGTTGGAAGTTGCCAATTTCTTGGGGCCGATCGTCCGTTCTCCCTTGCAACACAGAGTTTGCATGCTATATTGAGCAACTTATTGCGGAGCAACCAGTCTCGCTAGCGTAGCTCAATCGGCAGAGCCCCGGTTTTGTAAACCGGAGGTTGTGGGTTCGAGTCCCACCGCTAGCTCACCGGATGTGTTCGTGGTATCAGGATGCGAACACGCCTCCATCCGCATCGGGGCGAAGGATGCAAGACGCGACAGGACGTCGATTGAAGATGGGTGCGATGGGGGAATTCCTGAGCGGTCAAAGGGGCCAGACTGTAAATCTGGTGGCACAGCCTTCGCAGGTTCGAATCCTGCTTCCCCCATTTGGCGACAGATCTCTGAGTCTGTTTTCGTAATACGGAGTTGTAGCGGAGTTGGCTCGTTTTCCGGTTTTTCAACGTCAGTTCCTTTCGTTTGCATTTTTTGGGGTTTCTTCGTTCACTTGCGTTGGTTCGCCAGCCCGGTGAACTTACGCCTTAGACGTCCCAGCGGAGACGTTGGCTTAAGCGTGGTGACTGCGGGCGTAGCTCAATGGTAGAGCCCCAGCCTTCCAAGCTGGTTGTGTGGGTTCGATCCCCATCGCCCGCTTCGGAGATGACGGCGATGGGTAGTCGGTCATGCTCAACGAGGTGTGTGAGTTGTCTGTCTGGTCGATGCGAGGCGGAAACAAACCGAACAACATATTCAATTGCTGCTCCGGTGGCAGTCTGGGCGAGCGGACTTGCTGCTGTAGCTCAGTTGGTAGAGCGCGTCCTTGGTAAGGACGAGGCCATGGG
Organism: Planctomycetota bacterium; assembly: GCA_963582395.1. GTDB lineage: Bacteria > Planctomycetota > Planctomycetia > Planctomycetales > Planctomycetaceae > CAUZTK01. Next base: position 34,153 of record CAUZTK010000005.1, read on the forward strand.
TTCGAGTCCCATCAGCAGCTTTCGACTGGGTTTTGGTGGCTGTGAAGAGCAAGGAAACGGGAAGCGAGGTTTGACCGCTTCCGATCGTCAACTGTGGGCTGTTTTGGCAGCAGGTAAAAGAATACGAAACGAGTCGGGGAGATTTCCAAGTGCTGTAGATGGGCCAAGGCGTTGTACGCCGTATCTTTGCCGATCTCGATCGCCAGCAATTTCCATCAAGCGGAGTGTGCAGGTGATGGGGGTCGTTTCGCCTGTCTCAGCAGCATGAGTTGCAGGGAGAAAAAACAGAAATGGCTAAGGAAGTTTTTGAGCGGACTAAGCCGCACGTCAACGTCGGAACGATCGGTCACATCGATCACGGCAAAACGACTCTGACAGCCGCCATTTTGGCCGTGCAAGAGACCAAGGGGCAGGCCAAGTTCAAAAGCTATGCCGACATTGCGAAAGGGGGGACAGTCCGCGACGCGACGAAAACGGTCACCATCGCGGTCAGTCATGTCGAGTACGAGACCGACAACCGGCATTACGCCCATATCGACTGTCCCGGCCATGCCGACTACATTAAGAACATGATCACCGGCGCCGCCCAAATGGATGGCGCCATTTTGGTGGTTTCCGCCGCGGACGGCCCGATGCCACAAA
>CAUZTK010000006.1:0-33120 GCA_963582395.1 Planctomycetota bacterium
CGTCTCGCGGAGAATCTGGCGCTGACTGACCTGCTCAACCAAAACACGACGACGAATCTCTGCCCAGTGTTCCATGTCAGTGTACACCCTCCGACCTCCGAGTCAGATCACTTCAGGAAAGGTTAATCCGTTCCCCACACAGTGATCACTTACTCGGACAGTTCAAAAAGATGCCGCACAATTCCTCCGCCCCGCCACCCGCCGCACTTCCTCTCCGGCGTTTACAGGATTCAGTTGCCGTGCCATGTTGATGTACCGCTACGTCGTCAGCAGGCTCTTGAAGTACGTCTGCTCGTGGTCGGTACGGGACTGCTATCATTGTAGCTGAACTCGCAAGAGTTCAGCTACAATGGGGACGAATTCATCTACGGGCTTGTCGCAGCTTCCACGAGCCGGATTTCCTCGTCCGTCAGCCCATCAAGTCGTCACACCAACTGGTTGATCGAACTGCCGGGGTTGGCCGACAAGACGCCCATTCGACCTTGAAATTGGCTGCGGTTTGGGAAACGTTCTCGGTCCATGCTACAATTTCCCCGCGATCCCGCTAAAACGGTGAGTATCGCCGATCGCGGCCGCCCGCCCGGTTCGAGAGACCGTTCCGCCCCAGGCAATTACCAAAACGAGCAGAACCATGAAGCACCACAGTCCCTCCTACAGTATCACCATGCGGCTTTGTTATCCGGATCGGCCCGGATTGCTCGGGCTGATTACATCCACCATCGGCCAGGAGCAGGGTTTCATCGGTGCGGTGGACATTGTGGGCGTCCGTAAAGGGTTGATCACCCGCGACATCACCGTCGACTCCGACGACGAAGATCATGTTGAGCGGATCGTGGACCGCGTCCGCTTGCTGGAAGACGTGGACGTGTTAAGGGTCTCGGACCGGACTTTCCTGATGCACCTGGGTGGCAAGATTGAGGTAAACTCCAAAGTGCCGGTCAAAACGCGGGATGACCTTTCGATGGCCTACACTCCCGGCGTTGCCCGCGTCTGTCTCGCCATTCACGACGATCCGGAATCGGCCTTTGCATTAACGATTCGCCGGAACACGGTGGCGGTGGTCAGCGACGGTTCGGCGGTGTTGGGTCTGGGAAACATCGGGCCGCAGGCCGCCTTGCCGGTTATGGAGGGCAAGGCGCTGTTGTTCAAGGAGTTTGCCGGCGTCGACGCCTTCCCCATCTGCCTGGATACGCAGGACGCCGACAAAATCGTCGAAACGTGCCTCTTTCTGGCCCCGACGTTCGGCGGGATCAATCTCGAAGACATTTCGTCTCCCCGTTGCGTCGAAATCGAAGAGCGTCTTCGCGAGAAACTCGACATTCCCGTCTTTCACGACGATCAGCACGGTACGGCCGTCGTTGTGCTGGCGGCGCTGACCAACGCGCTGAAAGTGGTCGGCAAAAACATCGATCAAATTCGCATCAGCATGAACGGGGCTGGAGCCGCTGGAATGGCCGTCGCCAAACTGCTCATGAGGATCGGCGTCAGCAATCTTGTTATCTGTGACCGGCAGGGGGCCATTTATCAGGGACGGACCGAACACATGAATCCGGTCAAAGACTGGCTGGCTGAAAACACCAATCCCGACCGGGTCACCGGAACGCTCGGTGAAGCGATACAGGGCACGGATGTGTTTATCGGCGTCTCGGCGGCGAACGTGCTCACTATCGATGATCTGAAAAGAATGTCGACGGATCCTATCGTCTTTGCTCTGGCCAATCCCGACCCAGAAATCGCGCCCGAACTAGCCGGACCGCATGTGCGCGTCATCGCGACCGGACGCTCGGACTACCCGAACCAGATCAACAACGTGCTCTGTTTCCCCGGATTTTTCCGTGGCATGCTCGACATTCGGGCTCGTCAGGTGACCGAAGACATGAAAATCGCCGCTGCCTATGCGATTGCCGGAGTCATTGCGGAAGAGGACGTGTTGGCCGACTATATCATACCGAGCGTGTTCGACCGCCGTGTTGCCAAGGCGGTGGCCGAAGCCGTCTCGAATGCGGCCGTCGAAGGAGGCGTCGCCCGCCGCGAGCCGAAATCCGACTCTCCGACGACACGATAGGATTTCGTTTCGAGTCCCCGCCATCGGCTCGGATCGTTTCTCCAACGTCTCGGCAAGCGGGTGACTTGACCGGTTGCAACGACTGCGACGATTCTTCCGCCTCCAGCTCTGCTCTGCTCTGAGCCGGACCGGCACAATCTGAAAAACTGATCGTTCCGAGTGAATCGGGATGATCGGGATCTCCGAAGATTAACATGGGCGGCCATTGCGCGCTTCGCCAAACGAGGCGGATGCATGTGCAGCGGGCGTGACCGGGGAAGGGAATAACTGGGGACTTGAGCATGTCGGACCGGCGCGAAACACCGATCTCAGTCCTCGCTGTTATTCACGGGACGCCGCCGCACAACGTGTTGGTTGTTGTCTGTCTGGTGACGATGGCCATTTTGCCGTCGTGCCAGCAGACGAGTCTGCGAGGTCTCGTTGAGACGCGGCCCGATTCTGTCTCACAAGCACCGGATGAAAACGACCCGTTGAGCGTCGTTACAGACATCCCGGCTGGTGAGCAAAACCGAACCGGCAGTTCGGCATCGATGACTGACACGTCGTCCTGCACGGCTGAGGTCGATTCCAGCCATCTTTCAGCGGCGACGACCAGAGAGCAAAGGGCGCGTCCGGTTGCTCATGAGGTCCCCCTGCCGATTTTTTATGAACCGTCTCTGTTGACAACACTTGAGCCAGACGAACAGTCGCAAGAACATTCAAACGCGAACCTGTTGACACTGGCCGATCTGGAACTGCAAGCGCTGGAGGACAACCCTACAATCGGGCAGGCACTGGCTGGTGTGCAGCGCTCGCGTGGGATTCAAACGCAAGTCGGCCTGCGACCGAATCCAACGTTCGGTTTTCAAGCTACGGAAATCGGCAACGAAGGAAACGCCGGTCAGCAGGGGCTGTTTGTGGCCCAGGAGTTTGTGATCGCCGACAAATTGGAACTCAATCGGACCGTTGCCGCTGAAGAGGTCCGCATGAAAAGTTGGCAGTGGCAAGCACAGCAGCAGCGGGTCCGGAATACGGTTCGGCTATATTACTACGAACTCCTACGAGCCCGGCGCACCTTGAAACTGACACGGGAACTCAAACGCATCGCCGATCAGGCCGTTGAGGCATCGCAGAGGCTGCTTGAGGCGGGAGAGGGGAACAAGAGTCAGTTGCTGCAAGCGCAGATCGAGTCGAGACGAAGGTCGGTAGCCGCCCAGAATGCCGAAAACAGCGTGCGGGCGGCAGGGCGGCGGCTGGCCGCCGTTGTGGGCGACGTGTCGCTTCAGCCGGCGGACATCGCCGACTCGTTCGACGACGAGTTGCCGGAATTCGGCTGGGACGAAACCCGGCAACATCTTCTGGAGAACAGTCCCGAGCTGCAGGTCGCCTACGCGGCCGTCAATCGCGCCCGCTGGGCGATCCAGCGGGCCCGTGTCGAGCCGATCCCTAACGTCAAAACGCAAGTCAGCCTGCAATATGACGATTCGACCAACTATACCATTGCCAGCGTACAGACCGGGATTCAATGGCCGGTTTTCAATCGCAACCAGGGCAACATTCGCGCTGCCCGGGCCGAGCTGATTCGGGCAACGCACGAAGTCCAGCGCGTCAAACTCTCGCTGTACGAACGTCTGGCCAGGGCTTTTCGAGACTACCAGAACGCACGGCAGCAGGTCGAAGAGTTCCGATCTCGAATCCTCTCACTGGCCGGCGAAAACCTGAAGCTGGCAACCGAGGGCTACCGGCAGGGGCAGCAGTCCTATCTGAAGCTGCTGACTGTGCAGAGAACATACTTTGAGGCGAATCTCGGCTACGTCAATACACTGACAACGCTTTGGCAATCGGCAACAACCATTCAGGGCCTGTTACTGACCAACAGTCTAAGTTCGCCGAATACCACAAGCCCCCCATCGCCCGCCGGCTGACGACGTTTGTTAGGGGCCAACTCAAGTCACGTTCCTGGTTCCCAAGATCCCGCTTGGGAACCAGGTGAAAAGCGGCGATTGCGCAGCAACATTGCCGACATGCTTTGTTGGGCGCTGCGTCAATTCAACCCCCACATCGGTTCATTCGCAATGGGCCGACCGGTGCCGACCATATTATCGAACTTTATCAGTGGATAGTAGATGCAGTTTAATGTTCCATTGGCGGATAGCCAGGTAGCGGTATTTTGTGGTGTCAAGAAGTAGAATCCTTCGAATCCATATTGATCGGCAGCAGCAAACGCACGCCGCGACAACACCAAGTACGACGAGACGTAAAGGAGAAACAACACAATGTCAATGATGATCGAACGACCTCGCTTTGTCCGGCGATGGTTCATGGGATCACGTTCGCCCAACATATTGTCCTGGTTCCCAAGCTCCAGCTTAGGAACTAGGTGAAGATCTCTATAGAGTAGAGTCTCGCGCAATGCCCAAACAGCATCGTGAATGAGTCGCGTGCTCGCATTGAACGATTCGTCGAAAATGCGGTGCCCAACGGAACAAACAGTCATCAGACTGAGCGCCGAAGGTGCCTTTGCGAATGTTCGCAGTTACGCTTTGTTACGGCGAAGCAGAGATAACGATCTCCGTGGAGTTCCATTTGCCGTTTTCGTAACGAAATTCGATGAGGCTGTTCTCAGTCACCACGAAGAAGCTCACCCATTGTTCGCGGTTGAAAACGGATTCGAACTCTGGTGCCCACAGAATGATGGCTCGAATCTTACCCGAGATGCGAATAGGAGTGCTGATGACACCACCTGTTAGGTATGGGAAAATGGGGGGAAGCGTTGCCTGCAACGGCTTGACCAACGGCCCATCGCGCCAATCGACCATCATAGAACGGGCGGTCCCGACCAGATTCTCCAGCCGGACGTGGTCTTTATTGTGTCCGAACTGCGCTATCTCGTCCACCCATCGCTCGTTGTATTTGACTCCGATGCGGTGGCGATTCCAGTCAAAGGACGCGTTATAAAGCAGCAGGCTGAATCCATTGATTTCGCACTCAATCTTCTTTCCAGTGGGGACTTCCACTTCTTCTCCGTCCTTCTCAACCAGTTTCGTTTCTTCGGTGATTTCGACCCGCTTGGGGTGATCTTTCCTCAAATGGTCATAGGTATACCGAAGGTTTTTCTTGAAGAGCTCTGGCATATTCTTGAACTGAATTGTGTTATATCCTGCGAATCCGCAACCGAAGCCTCCCCTCTTGGTCATCAAGAATCTGTATCGGAACACGGGGTGAGGTTCCGTCTCCAGTGACTTCACCTTTTACTCAGTCAAAACCGTGTGGAAGAACGCGTCGCCGGGCAAAAATAACGTATTGTTCGCCCAGCATGGCTGGACCAAAAACAGGAGCAGGCAGCCACATGCTGCTGTTGGAAAGCGTTTCATGACGGGGCAACATCCAACGAAATTGACGAGTGGCAATCAGGCTCAATAACGGAAAGTACCATAGATTTCCATAGATGTCGTTGCCATTTACAAGGTGGACTTCCCCGGGAATTGAAATTCGTGCTTCGTCGTTGGTCATTTTCCTCCGGTCTGAGTTTCCAGAAATGAGTGCCCGACACTCTCTGGTGAGGTGCATCGTTGATCGTTGCAAATTTTCATAACCTTGCTACAGTAACGTTGCCGCGATGATCTGTCATAAGACAACTCGGGTTGGGAATGCAACTCGCCGAAAATTGGTTCCGCGAGTCGCGTCGGATCAACCAGGATGACGCCGCTATGCAATTTCCGGCCTACCAATGACTTAGGGCAAAAGTATGTCGATTACAAAAGAACGAAAGACCGAGATCATTCAAGAGTTTCGACGCTCGGATAGCGATACGGGTTCACCGCACGTTCAGATTGCCGTGCTGACGCATCGCATCACCAGTCTGACTAGCCACTTGCAAGAACATCAGAAGGACCATGCCAGTCGCCGGGGGCTGTTGATGCTGGTCAGCCGGCGTCGCCGGTTGTTGGATTATCTGCATCGAACCGAACCGGGTGCGTATCGGGAAATCATCGCACGTCTGTCAATTCGTAAGTAAATGTGTTCCGGCTGTGCCGGGTTAGGAAGCGACTGTGAAAGTTAAGGTGCAGTGCGAGTTCGGAGGGCAAACACTAAGCCTGACCACTGGAGAACTTGCCAAGCAGGCCAGCGGGGCCGTGCTAGTTCAGTATGGAGAAACGGTGCTGTTTGTGGCCGCTCAGACCGGCCCCCCGCGTGCAGGCATCGACTTTTTCCCTCTCCAGGTTGATTATCGCGAACGAATGGCAGCGGCCGGTAAGTTTGCCGGCGGATTCTTAAAACGGGAAGGCCGCCCCACGACGAAAGAAATTCTCACCTGCCGGCTGACCGACCGGACGATTCGTCCGCTGTTCCCCAAGGGTTTTCACGACGAAGTCCAGGTGATGGCCAACGTGCTGGCCTGCGACGAGAAAAATGATCCCGATGTGCTCACTACTATCGGGGCCAGTGCGGCCTTGTCGATCGCGCCGGTTCCCTTCAGCGGTCCGATTGCAGCCGTCCGCGTGGGCAAGCTGGACGGCGGGCTGATCGTAATGCCCACTCGGCAGCAGATGGAGCAAAGCGACCTCGACCTCATCGTAGCCGGCAGTCGCGAGTCAATCCTAATGATTGAAGGATTCGCCGGTCAGTATCCAGAAGACGAGATGCTTGAAGCGATTTTGTTCGCTCACGGCGAGATCGGTAAATTATGCGACATGCAGCAAGAGTTCATCGAAAAGGTCGGAACTGAGCCGACCGTCTTCGATCCTCCGCCCGCAAACCCTTTCGACGAAATTCTTCTGGAGCAGGCCTCTTCACCGCTGCGCGAGGCAAAGGCCAATCCGAAAAAACAGGAGCGTCATCAGGGCACCGACGAGATCAGGCAGTCGTTCATCGAACAGTTTTTCCCCGACGATGCCGAAGAGACGGCCGATGGCGGCACGCGGAGCCAGTTCAAAGAAGCCTTTGGCAAGGTCGAACGGCAGGCGGTCCGCGACCTGATTCTCGAGGGGAAGCGGCTCGATGGCCGGAGCCCGGCAGACCTGCGCGACGTTAGCTGCGCGGTGGGTGTATTGCCGCGAGTTCACGGATCGGCCCTGTTTACGCGGGGCGAAACCCAGTCGCTGGCAACCGTTGCGCTGGGAACGGTCCGCGACCAGCAGCGGGTCGACGGTCTCTTCGATGAGCAATCGAACCGCTTCATGCTGCATTACTATTTCCCGTCTTACTCGGTTGGTGAAGTTCGTCCGATTCGTGGACCGGGTCGTCGGGAAATCGGACACGGTTGTCTCGCCGAACGCTCAGTGTTCCCGGTGCTTCCCCCGGAAGATAAGTTTCCCTATACAATTCGCGTCCTCTCCGACATTATGGAGTCGAACGGCTCCAGCTCAATGGCCAGCGTTTGCAGCGCCACGCTGTCGCTGATGGATGCCGGCATCCCCATCAAGCAGCCGGTGGCCGGCATCTCTATCGGCGTCGTGCTCGAATCGTCCGACCGGTATACGTTGCTGACCGACATCATGGGCGATGAAGACCACTTTGGCGACATGGACTTTAAGGTAGCCGGCACGCAGAGGGGGATTACGGGTATCCAGTTGGACATGAAAATCGAAGGGATCAGCGAACAGATCATCCGCGAGACGCTGGTCCAAGCTCGGGAGGCACGTATCGAGCTGCTCAAGAGCATGTTGACCGCCATTCCGCGTCCGCGAAAAGATATTTCTCCCTTTGCGCCTCGACTGTTGCAAACGACGGTCGATCCCGAGAAAATCGGCCTGCTGATCGGACCGGGTGGAAAAACTATCCGCGCCATCCAGGAAGAAACCGGTGCCTCGATCGACATTAAGGACGACGGTACCGTGACCGTGGCGGCCGTGGACGGCAAGGCGGCCGACGCCGCCGTCGCCAGAATCGAGGCTTTGACCGAAGACATTAAGGTCGGCCGTATTTATGACGGCACTGTCAGTTCCGTCAAAGATTTTGGCGCATTCATCGAAATTGCGCCCGGTAAAGATGGGCTTTGCCACATCAGTGAACTCTCAGACGGATTCGTGAAATCCGTGAGCGATATCTGCAAAACCGGCGACCGGATGCAGGTCAAAGTCATCGCCGTCGACGAGCAAAACCGAGTCAAGCTGTCTCGCAGAGCAGTTTTGGCCGATGCCGGTAAGAGTGACGGCGAAGAATCGCCGGCTTAGAGCGATCCGGGGGGGGCGTCAACCCCCGAAGGCGCTCACCTCAAAAAAAATGCGGGCCTTTAGTTTACGCATCAGCCGGTTCAGACCGGCCTCTTGCTATTTCGGCTCACGTCGGCTGTGATGTTAGATCCTGGCGCCGAATCTTCCTGTCACAGCGAGAACTTTCTCCGAAACTCGGGTTTGCACAGGTTCATGATCCGGTGGGCGGAGCAATGGCCGTTGAATCGTATCTTCAAGAGCAGGAACGGCAGCGATTCTTAGCGCAATACGCCGAAATTGCTTCACTAGCCGGTGGTTTGGCCCACGAGATCCGAAATCCGCTGTCCACCATCTGCATGAATCTCGAGCTGCTGGCCGAAGACCTCGAAAGCAGCAGTTCGCCGCGCGATCGCCGAATGCTGACCAAGGTTCAGACGATTCAGCGCGAATGCGGAAACCTGGAAAAGGTCCTCAACGCATTTTTACAGTTTGCCCGCGTCGGCGAGTTGGAGATGACCGAATCGGACCTGAACATGCTTGTCCGCGACTTCATCGACTTTTATCAGCCCGAGGCCAACGAGCACGAAATCGAAATCAGCCCGCACCTGGCACCCGACCTGCCTGCCGTTCGGCTCGATCGGTCGCTGATGCAGCAGGTCCTGATGAATCTCGCCCTAAACGCACAGCAGGCTATGCCCAATGGGGGCCTGCTGGAACTACAGACCTACCTCAGGGATGGCCGCGTGCTTCTGGGCTTGATCGACAACGGCAAAGGCATGGACGACCGCACGATGTCGAAAATGTTTCAGGTGTTCTTCTCTACCAAGCCGGGGGGTAGCGGGCTTGGTTTGCCGACGGTCCGCAAAATTGTCGAAGCGCACGAGGGGACCATCACTTGTGAAAGCGAACCGGGCCGCGGAACTCGCTTGACCATTTCGCTGCCGCCGGCGGAATCAGCCCGACCATGACATCCAAAACCGACGAGACGTCCGACCTCTTGACGATTCCGATCCGCGTGCTGATCGTCGACGACGACGAAGCCCACGCGCAGGCCGTCGCCGAAAGTCTGGAGCGGGTGCAAGCCGAGTGTACGGTGGCTTCCTCGGGAAAGCGCGGCGCGGCATTGATCGAAAGTGAAAACTTCGACGTGGTCGTCACCGACTTGAGAATGGACGACGTCGACGGTCTGGCCATTCTGAGAAAAACCAAACAAGAGCTGCCGGACGCCGAGGTCATCCTGCTCACAGGACATGCGTCGGTGCAGTCGGCTCTGGCCGCCGGACAGCATGGAGCGCACACCTATTTAACCAAGCCGCTCGACATCAATGAATTGCGGCAGGCAGTCGAGAAGGCGTCGACCCGGCTGCGTCTGATCCGCCGTAATGTTGAGCTTCGCCAACAGCTCGATGAAAAGTTCGGATTCGAGGGTGTGGTCGGCAACAGCCCGGCGATGCATAAGCTGATCGAAACGCTTAAACATGTCGCTCCGACCGACGCCACGGTCCTAATCCAGGGAGAGAGTGGCACCGGCAAGGAACTTGTTGCCCGAGCGCTGCACTATAACAGCCCCCGTAAGAGCAAACCGTTCGTTCCGCTCAATATCTCTGCCATTCCCAATACGATTCTCGAAAGCGACTTATTCGGCCATGAACAAGGGTCCTTCACCGGCGCCATCGGCAAGCGGATCGGCAAATTCGAATATGCCAACGGCGGAACACTGTTTCTGGACGAAGTCGGCGAAATGCCGGTCGACACGCAAATCAAGCTGCTGCGTGTTCTGGAAGACCGCAAGATCACGCATCTTGGCTCGAACGAGGAAATCGAGGTCAACGTGCGACTCGTCGCTGCGACCAACGCCGACCTGAAACTCAGGGTCGACCAGAAAAAGTTCCGCACCGACTTGTATCACCGCTTGAACGTGGTGGCCATTTATCTTCCCCCGCTCCGCCAGCGTCGGGGCGACATTCCGCTGTTGCTGGAACACTTCCGCAAGGAATTCTCCGAGCGAAACGGGCACGAAGTCGAGGGCTTCTCCAAGGCCGCCCGAAAAGCGCTGATGATCTACGACTGGCCCGGCAATATCCGGCAGTTACGAAACGCGGTCGAACGGATGTTGGTCCTCGATGTCGACGGTTTGCTCGACGTAGACGATCTTCCGGAAGAAATCGCCGCGCTGGCCGAAGCGGACGGCGACGGCGAGCCAACGGCCATCGCCTCTGGCGCCGACGCGCTGATCGGACGGCCGTTGACCGATGTCGAAAAATACTACATACAGCGCGCCCTGGAACTGACCGACGGCAAACGGGAAGAGGCCGCTGCCCTGCTCGGCATCGGCGAACGGACGCTCTACCGTAAGATCAAGGAATACAGTCTGAAAGATGTTTGACGACAGGGTGGCGGGGCCTGAGGGAGCCTGGCGACCGTGGCCTCGTATCTTCGGGGATCACGCTTCCTGCGGGCGCTTAGACCCCGCCACCCGTCGTCACTCGTGAGACGATTGGAATCACGATGTCAGCTCGATTCACAGCGCCCCCACAACTCCCGCTGCTGTCAGATCACGAGGTCCGGGGTTGGATTGAGCGAGAAGTCCCCGAGGCCGATTTCCTCGGCAAACGGGTGCTGCTTATCGTGCCCGATGCCACGCGGACGGCCCCGCTGCCGTTGCTGTTCGACGCCATTTACAACAAGCTGCAATTGGTGGCGGCGCAATTCGACGTCCTGGTTGCCCTCGGTACGCATCCGCCCATGTCGGAACAGCAAATCTGCAAAATGCTGGGCATTCAGCCCCAGCAGCGTGGTCGGGAATACGGGCTTGTGCAGTTGTTCAATCACCAATGGGACCGGCCCCAGCGGCTCAAGAAGCTGGGTACCTTGACCAAGACCGAGACGGAAGAAATCACCGACGGCCGGCTGGTGCTGGACGTGCCGGTCACGATCAATTCGCGAATTGACGACTACGACATTCTGCTGGTGCTGGGGCCTGTCTTTCCCCACGAGGTGGTGGGATTCTCCGGCGGCAATAAGTACTTCTTTCCGGGAATCTCCGGGCCGGAACTGCTGAACTTCTTTCATTGGTTGGGGGCGTTGATCACGAACGTCGAGATGATCGGCATCAAGGAAACGGCCGTCCGGCATGTTGTAGACCAGGCGGCAGCCATGATCCCCATCCAGCGGCGATGTCTAGCGTTTGTCGTCAACGAACAGGCCCGGCCGTTCGGACTTTTTTACGGCATTCCCGAAGAAGCCTGGAGCGCCGCTGCCGACTTGTCGGCACGAGTCCACATCACCCGCTACAAACAGCCCTTCCAACAGGTGCTTTCCTGCGCCCCGCCGATGTACGACGAACTTTGGGTGGCCGGCAAGTGTCTGTACAAGCTCGAACCGGTCGTTGCCGATGGTGGAGAGCTGATCATCTACGCTCCCCACATGAGCGTGATCTCGGCCACACACGGGCATTGGATCGAAAAGATCGGCTACCACGTCCGCGATTATTTCACTCGACAATGGGACCAATTCAAGGATGTTCCGTGGGGCGTGCTGGCGCATAGCACTCATGTCCGCGGCGGCGGCACGTTTGAGGACGGCATTGAGAAACCTCGCATCCAGGTGACGCTCGCTTCGGCAATTCCCCGAGACGTTTGTGAGCGTATCAACCTCGGATACCGGGACCCGCAAAGCATCGACGTCGAAGAGTTCGCCGACCGCGAGGATGAGGGTATCCTGTTGGTCCGCAAAGCAGGCGAGCGATTGTACCGGCTCGAAGATGCCGAGAGGTAGCCGGCGGGCGTTGCCCGTCGGCTGTTGCGTGTTGGAAACGATCGTTCCGGAAAGAAATGAATCGATGACACTCGATGACACGGAACTCAAACAGCGCCTCGACTTCGCCGTCGACGCCGCGTGCCAAGCTGGCGAGTTGATTCTCGATTATTACCAGACCGACGATCTCCACGTCGAACTGAAAAGCGACGCCTCGCCCGTGACAGTCGCCGACCGTGGCGCCGAACAACTGATCCGCAGGCTGATCGATGAGGTGTTTCCCCGCGACGGAGTGCTCGGCGAAGAATTCGACGACAAACGCAGCTTCAGCGGCTTCCGTTGGATTCTCGATCCGATTGACGGGACGAAGTCGTTTGTCAGCGGGGTTCCCTTGTTCGGCACGCTGGTCGGGTTAGAGTACAAAAATCGAATTGTCGCCGGTGTCTGTCGTTTGCCGGCGCTCGACGAAGTCGTTTACGCGGCCGTGGGACAGGGAACGTGGTGGCAACAGGGAGATCGGCAACCGCAGCGAACAACCGTCAGTTCGGTCGCCCATTTGTCTGACGCGCTGTTGTGCTACACGTCAGTCCAAGGATTCGTCACGATCGACCGCATGGACGTCTTCGAGACGCTGGGCCGCAGCGCGCGTCTGACCCGCGGATGGGGAGATTGTTACGGCCACCTGTTGGTAGCGACCGGCCGGGCCGACGTGATGGTCGATCCGCTGCTCAGCCCTTGGGACGCCGCCGCCCTGATTCCCCTGCTGCAAGAAGCCGGCGGTCATTTTGTCGCCTGGAACGGTGAAGTCACCATCCACGCAGGCAACGGAATCTCGGTGAACTCGGCGCTCCGGAACGATGTGTTGAACATGTTGAACCCCGGAGACGCAAATCGGTGATGTTGGAAGGTAAACGATCGATGAGCATTCTGCGAACCTTCAAGCATTTCCTGACGGGATTCCGTTATCGCGATTCAATGAGCAAGCCGCACTGGGCCTTTTTTCTGATTAGCGGTCTCTGTATTGGGATGTTTCTCGTAACACATGTCCTTTCATGGATCGTATTTTTCGGGAGCATACTGACAGGCCTTTTGTTCGGCTCTCTGACCGCCGCTGGATTCGCATGCCTATTTCTGACCGACTCTGCTCGGCGAGGTATTCTCTTACACGAACGTGATCGCCGCATCGCTGAGTTAGAGTCAGAGTTGTCGGAGGTCCGAAAAAAGTTAAGCCTCGATCTGTAAGGTGAGTTTTGACCCGGGTGGCCCGACCGACTTGCGGTCGGGTGCCGTAGGCACAAGAGGCCAGTCCCTCGACGGACAACAAGAAAAGACGTCCTGTTTCTGATTGGAAAGCGAATGGCGCAAGATTCTTGTCGCTGCGCGACCCGGCCACGAGATGACCAGGCCACCCCAGACCTCTTTTGCACTGCCAGAAAAACTTGCCACACACGATTCTCGCAGCTGGCCAGTTCGCATTGCCGTTCACTGGGGACTTCTGTTAGATTCTCGCAACTTTTTTTCTGATCGAACGACGTTTTCAGGGAAGAGAATGCATGGCGGGTTACCGCGAACATATCAGCGTCAGTGGTTTTCTGGGGGTCTGTTACGGAGTGGGGACGACGTTTGCTCTCGGTTTTACTCCGGTGCAGGGGGCGCTGGCTGGTATTTTGACTTGGATTGCTGGAATGCTGCCCGATCTCGATTCGCAGACCGGCAAACCGGTCCGTGAAATCTTCGGCCTGATCGCCGCCGTGACGCCGTTCGTGATGATGCGTCATCTGCTCGACTGGGCCGGCGACGCCGAAGGCGGCATGCTACTGGCCGTGCTGCTCTATGCGGCCATTCGATATGGAGGGGCGATGCTGCTCGGCAAAGTCGCCGTCCACCGAGGCATGTTCCACAGCATTCCTGCCTTGCTGATTTCCGCCGAACTCGTCTTCCTCGGCTACAAGAGCGACTCGATCAGCGTCAAACTGCTGATGAGCGGAGGAGTGGCTCTGGGGTTCTTCTCGCACCTGGTGCTCGACGAAATGTACAGCGTCGAATGGACCGGTCTGCGTCTAAAGTTGAACAAGGCGGCCGGCAGCGCGCTGAAACTCGTCGGGAACAGCTTCGTGCCGAACGTGGTTGCCTATGCGCTGCTTTCGTTGCTGACTTATGTAACGCTGGTCAGTGTGGGAATTTTGGACGATCCGATTCGTCAGGGCGGTGTGCCGCTGTTGCAGCAGGCCGTGGAAGAAATTCCGACCCGGCGGTAATTGCTCGCAACGAGAGTAGCTTGACAGTTTGTTCAGACCCGGTCATCCGACGCTGGCTTTGAGATCCTCAACTGTTTTTCACGTCCAAGACGGGATACTAGACAAATTTGTAGTATCTGGCGTGGCCTCGCAATCCCCGGCAAAGCAAGGGTTTTATCATCCGTTGCGGGTCCTGCTTGCGAGTCCATGCGACCCGAAACGGCGAGTTGCTGCACCGCTTTTCCGCCATGGCCCGCCGCACGTCGAAAGTGCTCGTCTGTGACTTGCAGATAGTGCTTGGTTGCAACGGGCTGCGAATTGCCGATCCATGCGCAAACGACGTGCATCGGATAGTCTTCCGCGAGCTCAGTCTCCCGCGTCGAACGAAGATTCTGAAACGGCTTCGGCCAGGGTTTCAGCCCTGCTCGGCGAACAATATGGAACAGATAAGTTCGCAGATTCACGCTGGTGTCCCGGTACCGAGTGATGACGCAATTCGCACCGGGCTGTGCCAGCTCAAACACGTCTTCCAGAAACGGTCGAAACTCCGGGAAGAGCGGAACCAACCTCGACTCGCCGCCCGGGTGGTGCTCAGTCTTGGGGCTGTGAACGGTCATGCAATCGTTGTCCCAATCGATATCACTCCACCCTAGGGCGATAAGCTCAGACGGGCAACGCAGGCTGCCAAAGCGGGCCAAAGCGAATATCAGCCGCCATTCCGTGTCGGGACAGGCATCGATCACTTTTGGGAGTCGTCTCGCGTCACAAAGTAAAATCGCTTCGAATCGGCCTGCACAGACGATTTCATGTCCGAGAACGGATTGTCAAGAACCAAACGCTTCCGCAAAGCCGCTCTGAGGAACCGTTTGGCGCGGCCGCAACGCCTCCTCACCGTGTTATCGCCCAGCGGCTGACCATCGAATCCGCCTCGTTCGAGTAGGTGTAACCGCCATTCATCGGCTTCACCGGGAGTGATCTCTCGCAATGGTCTCGCCGCGCCAAAAAACTCGACAAGGTTATGTTGTGTCTCACGGTACAGCTTGACAGTTGGCGGTTTTACGTCGCTGCGGATTTCGAAGTAGCTGTCTATGAACTCACCGAGCGTAGCTGAGACTTGTTTCGGGATGAGGCTGACCTTTGCCAACTTGCCCGCCATGGCGGCATCGAGCCGGGCAACCCAACGGGCGGTTTCGTCATCGACGGCATGGCCTGAAAGAGCAGCGGACACCAGACTCTCAACCTTGATTTTGACGGCCGTTGCCTTTCGCATCGACACCTTGCCCAGACGAATGCTGCGTCGTCGTTTGTCTGCGCCTACGAACTGAATCATCTTTCGCCCGTTCGGTTGACGACTGATGCTGGCCATGTCTGCCCCCTTTGAGAATTCTATTCTGATGGTATGCTTTTGCCTTGGATTTCAACTAGATTTCTTTTGGCGTGTAATCCAATCTCACAAATCGGCGGGATCGTAACGCACTGACCGGCCGATGGGGATGTGAGGGATCTCTCCATCGGACTTCAGTTGCCAGAGAGTTCGCTCTGAAATTGCCAGGGCCGCGGCTGCCTCTTTCGGTGTCAACAGCGGCGACAGAGAGACACGGTCGTGATCAACAGAACCAGCAAGCAACGCTGCCGGATTGCCGTTCCCATTCCCGTTTCCGTTCGATTTCATCGTCGTGGTTCCATAGTCGGTTGCAATGTTGGTGCCGAGACGGGTGCGGACGACTCGACCGGCGCGACGATCTCGCTTTTCAAAGCTGTCGGCAGAGTTGGCCAAGCCTCAATGACGAGCTGCAGATCGGAATCTAACCGAGACGTGACATCAACTTCACCGGATTCTGCACCGCCTCGGTCCAATAATGCGGTATTTCCCGTGCGAGAGTGGCTTAGTTCGTGTCCAAGACGGTTTCGAACAGCGCTTCTGCCGCCCGCTCGCCGCTGTGGATGCTGTCGGGAATCCCGACACCGTGATAAGCATTGCCGGCCAGCGCCAGCCCGGCGTGTTCGGCGAGACGGCGTTCGATTTCCGAGACCAATTCCAGGTGTCCGACGTGATACTGCGGCATCGCGTTCTCGAATCGAGAGACGATCTCAAAATCGGTCGACCCCCTCACGCCAAGTATGTCGGACAGCTCCGCACGGACCAATTCGAGGATTTCCTCGTCGGAGTGTTCGACCAGTTCCGGCTGCATGTCTCCGCCAACGAAGGTCCGCAGCAGCACGCGGCCTTCCGGAGCGCGGCCCGGGAACTTTCGGCTGCCAAACGAAATCGCCAAGATTTTTCGGCGCTCGATGTGCGGAATCACCAATCCGAAGGCATCCAGAGGATGACCGATGTCGGAGAGCCGGTGACCGCTGACCACAACGACACTGGATGCATATGGGATTTGCCGAAGCTGCTCAGAGAGCTGCGGATCGACCGGTCCCAGCAGTTCCGCCGACAGATAGGACCGCAGCGACAAGACCACCGCATCGAACGTTTCGGTTGAGCCGCCAACTAGCGTCAGAGTCCAACCGGGCGCCGAGTCTCCACGGTCGTCGGCCGGTGGCTTTGCAATTTGGAGAACGCCCGTTTCCAGCCGGACGGCGGCCGATTGCCGGACACGCCGTTCGAGTTCATCCAGCAATTCGGACAAGCCGCCGGCCAGGGTCAAAAACAGCGTGTAGCGGGCACCGCTTTCGTCCTGTTCCGCCGTCGGTCGATGCATTGCCTGCTTTTTTGAAGCGCGAATCAGGCTGCGGTATCGGTGTTCCATCTCAAGAAACCGGGGCATCGTCGCCCGCAGGCTGAGCTTTTCCGGGTCGGCAGTATAGATGCCCCCGACAAGCGGCTGCACCAGCCGTTCGAGCGCTTCGTGTCCAAATCGACGGCGAACGAAAGAGGCCAGGCTTTCGTCGCCCTTCTCGCGGTGGCGCGGAACAAAGTACTCCAGACCCAGTCGCAGTTTGCCCCGCAGGCTGAAGATCGACGACGTTAACACCGGGCCGAGTTTCGTCGGCGAAAGGAGCATAAACCCGTCAGGCACCGCAACCGGTCGACCGTTGCGAAGCACCAGCGACCGCCGGAATGCGGCGTCGGTCGGAATCAATTGTCCGGCAATTCCAAGCCGTTCGCACAGATCGACGGCCCAGGGTTTGTTGGTGATGAACGAGTCGGCGCCGGTTTCGACAAGGTACTGGCCGATTCGACGTGTTTCGATGATTCCGCCCAGCCGCCGCCCTGATTCAATAACCGTCAACTCCAATGGGCGTTTTGCTTCTGCCGACAGCTCAATCAACCGAAACGCCGCCGCCAGACCGCTCAAGCCGCCCCCCACCACAGCAACTCGCCAGGGAATCGAACTGTCAGATGAGGGGACAGAAACCGTCATAACGTGAGCACGAACAGGGTGAATGGCAGACATTGCATGAAAAAGGGCAAACTGAAGGACTTTGCAGTGGCAGCTTGATGCGGTTTCACGCTCTCTGAGTTTTCCGAAATTGTGGTGACTAGCTCCGGCCCATCTCGTGAACCATGTCGACCAGGGCTTTGACCTGCTCGGGGTTTGTTTCGGGCAGGACGCCGTGACCGAGGTTGAAAATGTGACCGGGCCGCCCTTGGGCCGCGTCCATGACGGCCTGCGCCCGTTTGCGGAGTGTGGGACGATCGGCAAACAACGAAACCGGATCAAGGTTCCCTTGAACGGCGATGTCGTGACCCACTGCAGACCAGGCCTGTTTCAGATCGACCCGCCAATCGAGACCAATCACGCTGCCGCCCGCTTGCCGCATGAGCGGCAACAACGCGGGATTTCCGGTCAGGAAATTGATGACCGGCACGTCGTCCGGCAGGGCGTTGATCAGCGCTTTGGTATGAGGCAACACCGACGTCTGATAATCGGCAGGCGACAGATACCCGGCCCAACTGTCGAAGACCTGCACGGCCTGACAACCGGCTGCAATCTGGGCGTTCAGATACCGGATCAAGCTCGACGAAAACCGCCGCATCAACTCGTTCCAGGCAGGCGGGTCATTGTACATCAGCGACTTGGTATGCACGTAGTTTCTCGATCCGCCGCCTTCGATGGCATAAGAGGCCAGCGTAAACGGGCAGCCCGCAAACCCCAGCAGCGGAATGTCAGCGGGGAGATATTTGCGAATCAATCGAACGGCCTCGAACACAAACCCCATCGACTCAATGTCCTCAACCTCACGGACGCGGTCCACGTCGGCGGCGCTGCGAATGGGGTTGTGAACGACCGGTCCGGGTGTGTATTCGAGCCGAAACCCCATCGGTTCGAGAATTGTCGGCAGATCGGCGAACAGAATAGCCGCATCGACTCCCAGCACCCTTTGCGCATCGAGCGTTACCTCAGACGCCAATTCGGGACGCTTGCAAAGCTCCAGGAACGACACTTGGCTGCGAACAGACATATATTCCGGCAGATACCGTCCGGCCTGACGCATAATCCAGATCGGCGTTGTGTCGGTCGGCTCCAGCCGAGCGGCTCGCATGAAACGGCTGTTGTCAAGTTCGGGCGTGATCAAAACGACGACTCCTCTGCCGGCGTCGTCGATTCTAGCAGCCCCGACAGGGCCGCGGAACATCGGCGGGGACGGACGGCTGGGCTGGTCAGCTTCTCATTCTGGGGTATCAGATAGGGGACAGCCCACGTTACCCCGATCCCAGTGTTTTTCGACGGTCCGAACCGCAGCAACAATTCCAGCGAGGGTTCCTGCAACTCTTCCCGTAGATTCAGGTTGCACATCTCGTCCCAATCAACAGGCGGGCAGCCAACCAGCGACGCACTCGCCTTCCAGATCGTCCACATGTGTGGCGTCAGCGCAGTTCCTGCAAGCGTAGCGAGAGCTGCAACTTCGCTTCTTCGCGAAAGACCGTGACCGTAATCGAGTCGCCCACCTTGTAGCTATCGAGAACTTTGAACAGATCGTTCGTGTTTTTGATCTTTTGGTCGTCAATGGCAACGATCAGGTCACCGAGCAGAAACTGCCGTCGCTGATTCTCACGCGTCGGCAAAATGCCGGCGCGTTCGGCTGCACTGCCGGCGCCTACCTGTTTGACCAGCACGCCCTTCTCGGGCAAGACACCGCGCAGCAGCAGACTTTCGACCAGGCTGTCGGTAAACGGTGCGATTCCCAGCCCTGGAAGTTCGACCTTGCCGTGACGAATCAACTGCGGCACGATCCGGTTGATCGTATCGACCGGAATGGAAAAGCCGACACCGGCATAGGCTCCCGAAGGACTGTAAATGGCCGTATTGACTCCAATCAACCGACCGGCGCTGTCGAGCAGCGGGCCGCCCGAGTTTCCGGGATTGATCGCTGCATCGGTCTGGATGACTCCCCAAATCGGACGTCCGGTGCCCGTTTGGATCTCGCGTCCCAGTCCGCTAACGATTCCGGTCGTCAAGGTCTGGTCGAGCCGGAACGGGCTGCCGATGGCAAACACATTCTGGCCGCGGGCCAGATCGGACGACTTGCCGACCGCAATCGGTGTGAGCCGATTTGGCGGGGCGTCAATTTTGAGCACGGCGAGGTCCTTCTGCGGTGCCGCTCCGACAAAATCCGCATCGTAGGTGCTGTTGTCGGCGAATGTCACCGTCACGCGGGCCTGATCTGAGTGCTGGATTGCCTCCTTCACGACGTGAAAGTTGGTCACGATGTTTCCGTTGGTATCCCAAACAAACCCGCTGCCGTTCCCACGCGGGATTTCGAACAGGTTCATGCTAATCCGGTCACGTGCAACTTGCAGACTTGTAATATGTACGACCGAGGGTGACACCGCTCGGAACAGTTCCACCTGCGACTTTTCGGCTGCGGACAGGTCGCCACGTGGTGAGATGACACGAGACGTAGCCAATGGATCGTGAAGCGGAGCGGAAATGCCACCGGCCCATCGATACACCAGGACTGAGAAAATAATTAGCAAGATGACAATCAGCCACCCATTGACCGGCTGCGCCGTGCGACGGACCGAGCGAGCAGGCGATTGCGGACTAGACATCGGAAGAAACTCCTGATCCTCGTTGCCAGCCACGGGCCAAAAACAGACTCGGGCACGCCGGCCGAAAGGATCAAATGACGCGGTCGTGTGTCACAGCACATTGGACTGAACAACACGGCAGCGGTGGGAGAGACACGCCAGTTCAACGGTTGCCGTTAGGATACCCGATGCAACGCGGACGCAACAGGCGGGTTCCCCGGCGAGAACGAAGTTCGGGTGCGAGACGCAGATTGCGTGTTGGGCTGTGTTTGAAGCTGAAGATGGTAGCGGCTCACAAAACTCGTCGAGAACCCGGGCATTTCAGAAAATCTCTGGGTTCTGAGAGGCGATCTAAAACTCCCAGTCGGAGTAGAGCTTGGCGCGGAACTCTCGCCACTCTTCGCGATGTTGGGATTCTTCGGGGCGATCCATGAGACCGCAGGTCCAATCGTCCATTTTTCGGAGCCGTTCGGCGAGAATTTTGGCTGTGCTGGAAGCGATTTTGTAGGCCGCCGACGGACAGACCTGCTGCAGTTGGTCGTAGTGTTCGCGCGAGAGTCGCATGACTTCGACCTCACTCAGTGTGCGGACGGAGGCCGAGTGCGGCGCCGGATGGAAAAAGGACATTTCACCAAACAGGGCACCCGGTTCGAGAACGGCCAGCCGCTGCTCGCTATCGGCTTTCATGCTCTTCAGCACTTCGCACTCTCCGCAGACGATGATCCAGAGAATTTGGATCGACAGGCCCTCGCGGAGAATCGTTTCTCCTTTGGGGAACGTTTCGTGTTCCAACAGCATCAGCACTTGCTGGCGCTCTTCAGGCGTCATCTCGTGAAAGATCAGGCAGCGGTCGGTGCTCAATTTGGAACTGGCCATGCTGTTCAAATCCCTCCCAGAACGGTCGCCCGGCCGACACGACCGATTCCCAACAGATACGCGGCAACGCGGAGTGAAACTTTTTTGTCTTCGGCGATCTGCCAGACTTTTTCCAGGCTATCGACGAGAATCCGGTCAAGTTCTTGACGGACCCGAGAGAGTTCCCACTTGAAGTGCTGGCGGTTTTGGACCCATTCGAAATAACTCACCGTGACACCACCCGAATTTGCCAGGACGTCGGGCAGAATGGTGATGCCCCGCTTCTCGAAGATTTCGTCGGCCTGCGGATCGGTGGGATTGTTGGCTGCTTCGATGATGTATTTCGCCCGCACGTCGCCGGCGTTTTCGGCCGTCAGGACGCCACCTAGAGCTGCCGGAATCAGCACGTCGACCTCAGCGGCGAGCAATTCCTGGTTGGTGATTGGTTCGGCGTCGGGAAAGCCCTTCACACCGCCGTGATCCTTGGCATAGAGCAGCAGTCCGGGAATATCGAGGCCGTCGGGATTCCATACGCCGCCCAAGGCATCGGTCACGCCGACGATTTTCGCTCCAAGTTCGTCGAGGAACCGGGCCATGTGACTGCCGACATTCCCGAATCCCTGAATGGCGACGCTCGTCCCGCGGATCTCCTGTTTCATGCGTTTGAGGAACTCCACGGTCAGCGTCACGACGCCGCGACCGGTTGCTTCTTCGCGGCCGTCGGCTCCATGCAACTCCAGCGGTTTGCCGGTGACACAGGCCGGATTGTATCCGTGATATTTCTCATATTGATTCATAATCCACGCCATCACTTGGGCGTTGGTCCCCATGTCGGGGGCCGGAATGTCCTTGTCCGGTCCGATCATGTCGTGAATTTTGTCGACGAACTTTCGGGTCACACGTTCGAGTTCGCCAGAACTCAGTTCGCGAATATTCAGAGCGACACCTCCTTTGGCTCCGCCGTAGGGAATATTCACGATGGCCGTTTTCCAGGTCATCAGCGTCGCCAGGGCGAGCACCTCGTCGGCATCGACTTCGTGGTGGAACCGCAACCCCCCTTTCATAGGTCCGCGGGCGCTGTTGTGCTGAATGCGAAATCCGATAAACGTGCTGATTTCTCCATTGTCGCGCTCCACCGCCACTTGCACCTTCACTTCGCGTTCGGGCGTCAGCAGCAGCGTTTGCATATTCTTCGAGAGGCCCATTCGCTCGGCGGCCTGATCGAAGTAATAACAGGCGATTTCGTAGGACGTCATCTGTTGGGGCAGCCTTTCAGCGGTGACCCGTCACGGGCGCAATGCGTCTGCGCATCACCATGAGATCCGTCTATCGATCTGGACAATCCATTGTACCGGTCAGCGTGTTTCGGAGAATGTCTGCCGGGGCGGTGGGGTGTCTTGATGGCTGCTGTTCTCGTTTTTCCAGATGCCGGGCGCGTGCTGAACCAGAAAACGGGCGAGCTGGCGGGCGTAAAGTTCGTGTCCGAATCGCGAAAAATGGGGCGCGTTTTTCAAGTAAAGCCGTGGGGGGGTTTCCACACGCCGGAACGCCGGCGAAGTGTCGAGGTACGGAATTTTCCGCCGGCCGACATACTCGGAGAGTGCCTCGAACGGCGCCCGGCTTTGGTACAACGCGTCTTGCGGAACGCCAGCCTGGGCTCGAACATCGTCACCGTTGCTGGCTGTCTTCGAAATCTGCCACGGCGCCGGATAGGTCGCGACGACAAACCGCGCGTAACAACGATCGGCCAACCGATTGAGATGATCGATCGGTGAGAACGCCTGTTCGATGTGCATCGACCAATCGGGCGGATTGTCGGTCAGCCAGGCAAACCGCCCACTGGGGGCGTCGATGCTGCGGCGATCTTCCGGACGATTGCGGGGCCGCGGCAGCAAGCCCAACTGTTTTCTGCCCCACCACACCAACAGGAACCGATGATAAAAACCGTCCTGTTTTTTCGATGTCGGCTGCTCGCGTTGCGGATGCGGGCACACCAGCGGTTCCCCCAGCGCCCCCATCTTGGTGTGACGGCGGAAACGATAATCGTCGGCAACGTCGGACATGTCGAAGTTCAGAACGATGACGTCCGGCTGCAAGGCCAGCAGTGAATGCCGTAGCTGCAAATACGACAGTAACGGGCAATAGTCCGGGACACCCGCGTTGACCACTTCGAGTTTCAACGGAGTCCAGGGCTGCAGCAGTGCCTGTAGACGTGCACACAACGTTTCCGACTCGTCGATCTCGGGGGCGAATAGCGTTTCGTCTCCCAGACAGACGATGCGAAAGACCCCCAGCGGTTTGGGAACTTCGATTTCGCGGCCTCGCAATCCGAAGCTGTTCGTTGCGATCTTCACCGCTGCGTTTGTGTCAGGATTCCGGCCGACAAGCGACCTCAATGGTTTGAGTTTATGATGGGTCAACCACGAACGCGCCAAGAGCGGATCGTCCTCGGCGTTGTCGATCAGACGGTGAGCGTTGCACGAATCGTAAACACGCAAACCAACTTCCAGGGCGCACACCAGCAGTACCAGCGCCAGCAGCGCAGAACAGACACTTCTCGAATAGAGCAGACAAGAACGGATCATCCACCAAGCTCGCAAAGCCGGGTCGGTACAGGGTTTGGAAAAAAAGCGGCGGATTGTAGTCAACCTAGGAAATCTGAGCAAGACGACTTCAAAACGGAAACCCAGCATCTTGTTCTCTAAGACGAAGCCCCTCACACGAAAAGCCCCCTCTCGCGGAAAGGTTGTGAATTTTTCAAAATGCACTCTGACAGGAATTCACAGGTCGTCGGGGAGGCGCTATAACTCTTCTACACGGCGTCGGTGACTGCACACCGAAGCTGTGGCCGCTTCGCGGCAGTTGAGCCGCGAGCGGAGAGTAGACAAGACGAAGGAAAGCGGGAGAGAAGGGGAGAGAGGGAGAAAGAGAGAGAAAGAGAGAGCGGGTGACGGACACCTTTCGACATTCACCCTTCAACCAGAGCGTTACAACGACGGAAAGGACAACCATGAAACGCATTCTGATTGCTGAATTAAAGCAAGAAACCTCGACGTTTAATCCTGAGAAAACGCGCTATGAAAATTTCCAGGTACATTTTGGCGACGACATGCTCAGCACCCTGCGCGGGACGCGAACCGAGATGGCCGGCGCACTCGACGTCTTCGCTGAGGTCGGCGGAATTGAAGTCGTCCCGACGATGGCGGCGTGGTCGGTCTCCGGCGGGCTGATCGACACGGAGGACCTGGAGCGTCTGCTGGGAGAGTTGATCTCCTCGGTTCGAGAACACGCCAATGTCGACGGGGCCTACATCTGTCTGCACGGGGCGATGGCCGGTGAAGATGAAGGCGATCCGGAAGGCCGCCTCATGAGTGATATTCGCGAAAGCCTGGGAACCATCCCGATCGTCGCTTCGCTCGACCTACACGCGATCATCACCGACCGGCTGGTTACGGCAACCGACCTGCTGGTGCCCTATCACACGTATCCGCACGTTGATCAGTACGAAACCGGTGAGCGGGCGGCTCGCAATCTTCTGGTTTTGTTGGAAGGATCGGCGACTCCGACAACGGCCCGGGTTGAACTACCGATGCTCGTCCGCGGCGACGAACTGATCACAGCAACCGGCCGGTTCGGTGAGGCGATTCGCATGTGCCAGCAGATTGAATCCTCGCCGGGCGGACTGGCGGCGGGCGTGATCATCGGCAACGCATTCACCGACGTGCCGGCGCTGCAGTCGAACGTGTTGGTGGCAACCGACAACGATCCGGACCGTGCCCGGCAAGAGGCCGAGCGGATTGGCCGGTTCATGTGGCAGAACCGTCGTCTGTTTGTCGCCGAGTTGATCTCGCTGGAAGAGTCGATTCGACTGGCCGGCGAGACGGACGGTTTGACCGTTTTTTCAGACGCCGCCGATGCGACAGCCAGCGGGGCCTCGGGCGACAGCAACGCCATTCTCAAGGGGTTGTTGAGACCTGAATTCCAGGGGACGGCGATCGTGTCCATTGTCGACGCCCCGGCGGTGTTGAAGGCGTTTGAGGCCGGCGTCGGTACGACCATTGACGTGCAGTTGGGGGGCACGCGCGATCCCGGCCGTTTTACACCCCTCACCGTGACGACCACCGTCGAGAAGCTTTCGGACGAAACGTTCGTCTATGAGAACGGAACAACCGGAGACGGTGGCCGGACGGCCGTGCTGCGCGCCGGCAAGATTCACGTGATGGTTACCGAGCGTCCGATCTTCGTCGTGGGTCGAAACGTCTTCCTGGTGCAGGGACTCGACCCGCAAGACTACGACGTCGTGGTCGTGAAATCGCCGAACGGTTTTCGGCCGCACTACGAATCGATTGCATCGAGGATCGTCCCGGTCGATGTGCCGGGCTCGACCAGCGCCAACCTCAAATCGCTGCCATTCGAACACTGCGTCCGGCCGATCTTTCCGCTGGACGACAATGTCACGCCGCCGTTCGACGTGGACGAATAGTGCGACAGCAGCGATCGAATAATGCAACAACAGCTTCGGCGCGGACGGTCGCGTCAGGACATCGATGGTTGATGTTTCTGGACGGACTTTAAGAGAACGGCCACAATCGAACCTTCAGAGAGTCGAGAGCCAAGAGCGGGAAATCGTCTAGACTCTGAACCCTCAACAAATCTGGAACGAGATGCGAAATCGGCCTGCGACATAGGCGCAGCGGTTACGGCAGGAACCAGGAATGAAAATCAGCGACGTCGAAGCCATTCACTGCCGCGTTCCCCATGTCGAGGAGCTGCCCGACGGGACTCTCGACGTTCTGATCGTGAAGATTCACACCGATGAAGGGCTGACCGGGATCGGTGAGGTGACCAGCCAGTCGTACGTGTGCAAGGCGGTCTTTGAGGCGCCGCGCTCGGCCGAGCGCCGGCACGGGTTGACCTCCATACTGAAGGGTGAAGATCCCAGCGACGTCGAGCGGCTGTGGCAGAAGATGTACTACGAGACAAATCGCTACGGACGGCGGGGGGCCGCGATTCACGCCATCAGTGGGGCCGATATTGCGCTGTGGGACCTCCGGGGAAAAATCGAAGGCAAACCGCTGTTCGATTTGTTTGGCGGGGCCCAGCGAAATACAGTTCGCGCCTACGCCAGCCTGCTGTTCGGCAACACACCGGATGAAACCGCTCGATTGGCACAAGAGGCGGTCGATTTGGGTCTGACGGCGGCCAAGTTTGGCTGGGGGCCGCTCGGAAAAGATCCCCAGGTTGATCTGGCACACGTTCGTGCCGCCAGGGAGGTGCTCGGCGAGTATCGCGACTTGATGGTCGACGCTGGTCACGCCTGGGACTGGGAGACGGCACTGCGGCGTGCAGAACTGTTCGAGCCGTATGACATCCTTTGGCTGGAAGAGCCTCTTTCGCAGGACGACCGCCAGGGATACACCGAACTTTGCCAGCGCTCGCCGGTTCCCATTGCTGCCGGTGAAGGAGACGTGACCCATTGGGACTTCGAAGATTTGATTCAACGTGGACTGCACGTGATTCAGCCCGACGTGGCGTTTTGCGGTGGACTAAGCATCTGCCGGAAAGTCTCGGCGATGACCGAGAAGGCAGGCCGACGCTGCGTGCCTCATTGTTTCAGCACAGGTATTAACCTCACCGCCTCGCTGCATTGGATCGCCTCTGTGCGGAACGGCGATCTGGTCGAGTATTGCCTGCGGCCATCACCATTGATGAGAAAACTGGTCGCCAATCTGCCGCCTTTGGTCAACGGCCGTATTCCGGTTCCGGACGGACCGGGACTGGGAATCGAGCTCGACGAAGAGATTTTCGAAGAGTTCCGCGTTCGATACGACTGAATCCGATTGGAGGGCACAACGGGATGGCACAGTAGCCGATGGCTAACAGACACCGGTCCGGCGGTGGTTGTTGGCAGCGGTGAAGAAAGGATGCTCAAGAAATAAACTCGCACGGACGTTGTACCTGGAGAAAACTGCTGAAACCACCGCGTCCCGCTCGCAAATTGTCTCATTGGGCAATCACACCAACGCACAGCATCTGGCAAACATCGCGATGTTCACGGCATCTGCCATTAACCTGGGAGTCGTCATTGCCTACCTGCTGGCGATGTTGGGCCTCGGCATTTGGCTGGCCCGGTACATCCGTGGCGAGGCCGACTATTTCATTGCCGGTCGTTCCCTAAACCGCTGGGTGATCTGCGGCAGCATCATGTCCATCAACGTGGCCACTGTGTATCTGGTGGGACCGGCCGGCCCGGCCTATGAAGACGGAATCGCCCTGTTGCTGATGGCCTGAACAGGCAACATGCTGGCGGCCAGACGCGCCGTCACCTTCGTGCCGCGTTTCCGAATGTTGCGAATCACCACCATCACCGAGCTGCTTCATCGGCGGTTTCATTCAGTTGTTTCGATGACCGTCTCGGGCATGTGGCTGATCTTTTACGCGATGTTCAGCGGCGTCACCATGCTCACATGTACAACAGTCCTCGACGGAAGTTTCGGGATTCCCGACTGGTACCGCATCGGCAACTTGGACCCGTTCGAGGCGGTCACGGCCAGCGTGGCAGTGGTTGTCATTCTCCACTGCCTGTTCAGCGGGCTGCTGGCGGTTGTCTATACCGACCTGTTGCAGTCGTTTTTGATCATCTTCGGCGCCTTCATTCTGCTGCCGCTCGGAATTAAGGCCGGCGGCGGCATCGAGGTGCTGTTCGATCCGGAAAAGATCGACCCGTCAAAGTGGCTGATGTGGCGGCCGGCAGGGCAGCCGGACGATTACCGCACCATCCTGATGCTGCTGATCCTTGGTCTGCCGTACTGGTTTACGTCACAGTACATGCTTCAGCGGAGTTTTACCGGCCGAAATGTGCAGGAAGCGAACAAAGGGTTGCTGTGGGCAGCGCTGCTAACAGGTCCGCTGACTTTGTGTTACATTGTTCCGGCCATGGTGGCGTCGTTGAATCCGGCACTGCATCCAGAGAAGGCGGACACGATCTTGCCGATGCTGGCCCTACAGGTGATGCCTGTGGGATTGGGCGGGCTGTTTCTGGCGGCGCTGGTGGCGGCATCGAATTCAACGGCGTCGAGCTACCTGAACAGTTTGGCGACCCTGTTCGAGCGGGACATTTACCGGCCCATCGTGCCGAATCGCTCTGATCGACACTACCTTCTGGTTGGCCGCTCGACGACCGCGGTGGCAGGAATGGTGGGACTGGCCTATGCCGTCATCTGCCATCGGTCGGAACTGGATCTGCTGGATTCGGCTTGGCTGATCGGCAGCATTGTTCAGCCGTCGATTTTTGTGGTCACCGCCGCCGCGCTCTTTTTCCGACGGGCAACGCCGGCCGGAGGGCTGGCCTGTCTGGTCATGGGTGTCGGTTACGCATTGGTCGGTGCGGTGGGCGGCTGGCACGCTTTGGGAGAGACTCTTTCTCTGGCAGACGTTCCGGTGCTCGGCAAGTTCTTCACTTGGGACCACACCCAGGCACCGACACGGGCGCTGGTCGGCATGCCGTTGTTGGCTCTTGTGCTGATCGTGGTCAGTCACTGTACCACATCGAAAGCGGTCGCTGACCGTGAATTTTCCGAGAGAATGCGGTTCCAAACGGCCGACTGGACCCGCAAACGACTGGCAGGGATTGTTGTTGCTGCGACCTGTTTGGTGGGCATGATCGGCTTCGCCATCGCCGATCGATTTCTGCCGAAACCGTGGAATGTGCTGCTGTAGCTGCTGCTTTTAAGCGGTTTCATCGCTGGCATGCTGGTTTGTGCCGACAAGTTTTTGCCGCGGCAGGAAACGGAAGTCCACGTCCCCGCCCCGATTGAGAAATCGTTTCTGGCCCGATACCTGGCGACCGGCACGGCTTGGGCCCTGGTCTACTCGGCGGCGATATTGCTGGTGATTGTGCTCTACTGGATGGCCTGACGGTGATCATAAGGATGAATGGTGCCCATCGCCCCCTCTCTTTCTCTCCCCATTTCTCCCTCGTCTTGTCTTCTTCCTGCTCTCGAGCTCGTCCTACTTTTACGCCCGTCTTGACCCGTTTCTGCGAGTGAAATAGAGTACCTCGCCTGCAGCCGATTGGTCCAGTGTCGAGGGCCAGGGTAAGAATCCGCGATCATGCCTGTCTGGCTCTGGACTCTCGCCTCTCAGCTCTCGTCTTTCGTTCATCAGGAGGAATGCGGTGGGTTGGTTCCAGCGGATTGAGTCGAATTCAAATACACAGGCGGTGCGTCCCGGTCTGCCGCGCAAGGTCCTGCACCATCTCATCGTCAAAGGCGACCTGGCAGTTGGAGCTCGGATTCTCGACGTTGGTTGCGGGCGCGGTGAACTCGTGCAGTTTCTCGACCAGCTCGGGTTCGACGCGGCGGGAATTGACGACTCACGGGAGAACATTGCCGTGGCACGCCATCGGGTGCCCTCTCTCGATTTCCGTTGCCTCCGGGCCGACGAAATCACAGCGGCAGGGCAGCACACACTCGACCTGGTCCTCGTCCGCGATTTTGACGCGTACCGCGAAAACCTGAATTCGCCGGCAGCGCTGAAGACAACGGCCAACCTGCTGTCCTGCGTAACTCCCGGCGGATTCTTGGTGTTCCTGGTCCGCAGCGATTCCGTGTCGAACTCTGCCAACTGTGGCCATCACATCGCCTGCTATGCGAAGCATCTGCTCGAGTTTCCCGGTCACTGCGAAACAACCGGTTTGTCCAACGGTTTCGACCAACCGCAAACGTGGCGGTCTCTACTGGCTGGTGGGCCACGGTCCGGTTTTGTGACGGTCACCATCCGCCTACCCCGTGAACCGGTCGGGCGCTGCAACTGGTTGCGCCTGGCAGACCAGGCTGCGGCCGCGCATCGTCAACCTTGTTGTCGCCGATTCGCTGAATTGCATCCCGAGACGGCAGAGAGTCGATCGGCAGCCTAAACAATGGTCGCAGAGTCGAGAGCTAGAGGGACATCGTTGAGGATTCTTCCTCTGGCTCTCGACTTTTCTCTTTTACGGTAGGCACTTGCATGGCCGTAGTAATGGGGACGTTCCCGGAAAATGCCGGACCGGAGTCTTGGGCGGGACGACCTCAATGCGAACGGCGGCTTCGTCGATGCTGCTTCCGTGGACGAGTAGTTTCGCAGCATGTCTTGCCGTGCCAAGGGTCGATGCGCGGGCTGTCAGCTTTGCTTCTCGCGATTCACCCGCTGCCAGTGTGCCAAAGTCGTATTCAAGTTTGCGGCCGACATGATAGGTCAGTTCTGCCGGCAAGTCAGTCTGCAGCAGGATGCCGTTGATTGTGACCGGACTTTCGTTTGTGACCTTAAAGCGAATCGGGCAGCGGCGTCCAATCGAAACGTGCTTGGATGCGGTCATTTCCAACCGGATTTGAGGCCGTCCAATGTTCGTCAGCGCAACCACTCGGGCAAACGGTCGGATTGTGGCAACACGGCGAACGGGACCGGCAGCAGTCGGCAACAGTTGCACGTTCAACGTTTGGGCTTGGCCCGGTTTCAGCCGCCTTAGTTGCCAGCGGAGCGTTCCGTCTAAAACCGTGCCACCCGCGGAGAAGCCGACCAACTGGTGATCGGCCGAAACCTGCTCTTCGACCAGCACCCGGTCAACAGTTTTCTTGCCAAGATTGCGGACAATAATGTCGTAATTGAACGATTGGTGAATCACCGATGTAGCTGGCCCTTGGTGCGTGACGGAGACGTTTAATTCTTCTGGCCCGGTTCCTGTGTCAACATCAGACAATTGGCCTTGAGAATCGTTCGAGGCCACGTTGAGATCAGGAGGTGAAAGATGACGGCGTGAGAGGCCATTTTTGACCGTCCTAGCCGGTCGCAGTGAATCGAACCTTTGCCAGCCACCGTCCTCATGCGGCGATGCTTGTCCGGCTGCAAACGGGTTTTCGTCCGGTTGTGATTCCAGGAACGGCAAATCAGCGCCGGTTTCAGATGTCCAAGTCTCCGCCAGGGCAGACGTGACAACAAACCGCTCCTCGAAGCCGGCGCCGTCGCTCAGATCATCATCTTTGCGATCAGGCAGCAATCGGACAAGTTCGACTTCCAAGACCGGCGAGCGGACGTTCGGCTGATTCAACCCTGTTTCGCCAAGGGGGAGATCGAAGAATTCTCCGGCGGCATCCGTCGTCAACGACGCGGCATCTTCGCGGATCGGGGACGACCCTATTTCTCGTTTAAACAACGGAGTTTCGTTCTCGGCGATTGGCTGCTGAGTTTCGCCAAACGAATTCAGCTCGACGTGCCCCGTCGCGATTTTGTTGAGGTCCGCTGTGGTTTCGCGGGCGTCGTGCCAGTTTTCTCTACGGAGAGTTTCGAAGTCGGCGTCTCTGACCAAATCTCCTTCAATGGCAGAGGAAGACGACGACAGTTGCAGATAAACCATCAGAAGCAGGCCCACTGTACCGGCGACCGTAACGACCATCCAAGCTGCGTTCTGTCGCAAAGACCTCGCAAACGTTCCGTTGATCAGCCGCGACGACGAACCGTCGGCGTGATCGGCTTCGAGCCGCTCTGGCCGGGAGCGTAACCATCTTGGCGTCGAAATCCGGGTTGGCAACCGCACCGTCGCTCTGTCGGCAAACATGAGAAACTGTTGACGGACAGCAGCGATCGAGCTGATGGAGAACTTTGCCGTTTGAACCGACGCGATTTTTGCAGAACGGCCAAGCAGACGAACCGAATATTTCACCAGTGACCGAAACGCGGAAATGACACTCTGCAACAGGCGGATCACCAAAAACGGGGTCAATGCCAAAATGTTCACGAGCCCCAATTCCCGGAGTCGACGCAGACGGCAACCGATTCGCCGACTGATCCGTCCCACCGCAAGCCTTACGACATTCAGGCCCCGTTTGACTAACAGCATCGGTCTACGCACTAGGTGCAAGACAATGCTGTCGCTGCACCGCACAACCTTCGATGCCGTGGAACCAGTAGGACTTGCGACCGCGCGCAACACGCTTTTGCACGGCGTGCCGACCACAAGCAGCAACCGCCGCACGAAAAACCGTCGAGCGATGACCAATGATTTCAGCAGTCCGCACCTCCACGGCAGCCTGACATAGAACCAGAAACGCCAGCAGAAGCGGCTCACCCACAACGAGACAAGGCGGGTGGTGCGCGCCACGGTTGCCGCGTCCGAGTGCAGTTTCTCATACCAAATGGGGGGTTTCACGTCGGTCGGTTCCGGAGCAAATTGGTGATGGGCCGAAACGAAGGGAGCCGTTCCTTATCAAATTAGGCAAAACGGGGGAAGATAGATTTTCGGTTTGAATCAAAACGCGATTGACGATCCATTCACCCACGCCCAAAGGGTGAATAAACTCAGCCGAACTTTATCTGCAGTCCCACTGGGCACTTGCGTTTCGTTGGATACACCGATCTCAGCGGCTTGATTTGGGACGATTTTTCCCAGATGCTGGGCAAGTCACCCTGATTCAGCAACCGGAGATTCCATGAACGACATTTCGCTGCCCTGGCAACTGCTGTTTGTCATCCTGTCCGGCTGGGTTCATCGCCGACAGCAACAGATCATTGAGTTTCAAAACTCGCAGATCATTTCCCTGATGCAGAATCAGTGGAAGAAGCGCGTCCTGCTGACCAATGACGTATGCTGGCCGTCAAAGGCAAAGCCCTTGGCCGCAAAACACTGCGGGAGCTGACAATACCTCGCCAGTGCCTCCACCGTTCTGAAGTGGTGGCGTGGGCACAGTGCATCGAAAACCGTCTGCATTGGGTACGCGACATAACATTTGGCGAAGATGCTTCGCGCGTCCGCCACAGATCAGTACCGCAAATTCTGGCAGCAATCCGCAACGCGGTCATCGGACTGCTGCGGACCAAAAAGATTATTAATAATCGTTGCCGCCTTGCGACAAAACATCTGGCGATCTCAACATCTCTTCTTCGCCAAACTCGACAGATGGATTGAATGAACAGACTTAATGCAGGTCGAATTGATAACACACCTTCAAAGCCGGCCCGGTTTAAGCGGATGTAGATTTCACTCTACGCGCCCGATTTCCGCTCCGGCAGGCTGTGCAGCAGCCCGCGCATGTAACCGACTGCAAAGCTGACGTATTG
>CAUZTK010000007.1:0-30272 GCA_963582395.1 Planctomycetota bacterium
AATGGAGCACGCTGCTGCATAACATCGATGAGGCGCAAGTGATCTACGGCGACACTGGACCATAAAAAACAGCCAGCACTGGGTCCTGGATGTAACATTTGCAGAGGACGCGAGTCGAATCCGCAAAGGGTCAGGCCCGGAAATCGCCGGTGCATTTCGCCGGATGTCTCTGACAATTCTCCAACGCGACACTATGATCAACGAGAACATCCAAGACAAACGGCTCCGCGCAGGATGGGACGAGAACGTCCTCGATCACATTTACGCTGCTTTTAATGCGTTTTAACGTGCGGTTTCCCTGATCCGCGCTCCGGCTTGTATGCGGTAAGTTCCATGTCAAAAAGTGGATCCGCATCCTAACCGTTTGAACAGAAGTGGTCACAATTTGTTGGATTGGTGGTCGGTCAGTCATCGTGACCCTCCGTTTGCACAAAGCCGCAAATTGCGTTAATCCTTGATCGGTTGAGCGCACAGAACAGCCTTCACCTGGTCTCTATCTTCTGTGAGTTGCCCCAAAGTGGACACGATGAAGAAATCTCAATCAATCCGGGACACGAACTTCCGCAATCTCTGCCGGTTTCTCGCGGCGTGAGCTGCTCCGCGCTGCGGCGCTCGGCCTGCTGGGGACGATCTTCAGTGGCTGGATGTCGGCTTTGGCCGAATCGCTGGCCCAAAAATCCAATCGCAGGCATCATTACATTCTGCTGTGGATGATCGGTGGACCCGCGCAGACCGACACCTTCGACATGAAACCCGAACACAAAAACGGCGGCGAGTTCAAACCGATCGACACCACCATACCGGGGCTGCAGTTCAGCGAGCATCTGCCCCAACTGGCCCGACACGCCGAGCATCTGGCGGTCATCCGCAGTTTGAGAACCAAAGAAGGGGACCACGGACGCGGCACCTACCTGATGCGCACCGGCCGACAACCGGCCGGCCCGGTCCGGTATCCGACGCTGGGTTCGGCGATCTCGAAGGAACTCGCCCGCGCTGAAGCTGCGCTGCCTAGCTTCATCAGCGTCTCTCCGTATCGGATCTTCAATCGCGAAGCCTATCAGCCCGGATTTTTGGGGCCACGTTACGCCCCGCTGACCGTTGGCGCCGCCGACAGCTTTCAGCGCCGACCGCCACAACAGCAGGGCGAAGAAAGTTATGCGGAGTTGGGCGTCGACGACCTGGACCCGCCGGCCGACGTCAAACCCGCTCAGGCTCAGAGCTGGATCGAATTGCTCAAGTCGCTGGAGGACGACTTCGCCGATCATTCACAGAACCGTTTACGAACGGGCCATCCGGATGATGAAGAGCGAAGCAGCCCGGGCCGTCGACCTGACCCAGGAGCCGGACCCAGTTCGCCAGGCTTACGGTCACGGCCGCTTCGGCCAAGGCTGCCTGATGGCCCGCCGTCTCGTGGAACAGGGCGTGCCGTTCGTCGAAGTCTCGCTCGGCTCGTCCAACGGCGGCTCGCTCGGCTGGGATACCCACCAGAACAACTTCGAGGTGGTCAAGGTCCTCTCAGTCGAATTGGATGCCGGCTGGAGCATGCTGATGTCGGACCTCAAGGATCGCGGTCTGCTCGGCTCGACGACCATCATCTGGATGGGTGAGTTCGGTCGCACGCCGAAGATCAACCCTAGCAACGGACGCGATCATTTTCCCGCCGCCTGAAGTTGCGTTCGGGCCGGCGGCGGCATTCAGGAGGGTCAAGCCTACGGTAAAACCAACGCCGACGGAATCACCGTCGAAGAGGGAAAGGTAGACGTGGGTGACGTGCTGGCGACACTTTGTCACGCCCTGGGCATCGATCCCAACACGCAAAATATATCCGAGCTAGGGCGTCCCATCCGAATTGCCGAGGGGAAACCGATCCAAGCCGTGCTGGTGTAGACTTGGTTTTTATCTCGAGAAACTGGTTGATCGCGACCTGCAATGTGTGCGGCCAGAATTTCTGGCATTCTGAACCGGGGTGGCCCGACCGACTTGCGGTCGGGTGCCGTTCGGCACAAGAAACCAATCCCTCGATGGACAACAAGAAAAGACGTCCTTTTTCTGACTGGAAAGCGAATGGCGTAGGATTCTTGTCGCTGCGCGACCCGGCCACGAGATGGCCGGGCCACCCAAGATCTCTTTTGCACTGCCAGAAAAACTTGCCTCACACCCTTCAATCGATAAGCCTAAGTAGGTAGCGGCCATACGGATTCTGTTTCATCGGCTCGGCCAAACGTCGAAGCTGCTCGGCATCGATATAACCCATCCGCCAGACAATTTCTTCGGGACAGGCGACCTTCAATCCTTGTCGTGCTTCCAAAATGTGCACGAAGTTGCTGGCCTCGACCAGCGAGTCATGTGTTCCGGTGTCTAGCCAGGCGGTACCCCGACCGAGAACTTCCACCCGCAGGTCGCCGCGCTGCAGATAAGTGCGGTTGACGTCGGTAATTTCCAACTCACCTCGAGCCGACGGCTTCAGCGCCTTCGCGATGTCGACGACGTCGGCATCGTAAAAATACAGCCCGGTGACGGCGAAGTTGGATCTTGGTTGCTGGGGCTTCTCCTCGATGTCGGTCGGCCGGCCCTCTTGATCCAACACGACGACGCCGTACCGCTGTGGATCGCTGACATGGTAGGCGAACACGGTGGCGCCGGTCTGCTGCTCTGCGACCTTTTGTAGAGAACGGCTCAATGAATGGCCGTAGAAGACGTTGTCACCCAGAATCAGACATGAAGGTTTCTCGCCGATAAAACGTTCGCCGATGAGGAACGCCTGCGCCAGCCCGCCCGGCTGCGGTTGCTCGGCATATTCGAGTTCGAGCCCCCACTGAGAGCCGTCGTCCAAAAGCTCCCGGTATAGCGGCAGGTCGTGCGGCGTGCTGATGATCAGAATCCGTCGCAGCCCCGACAGCATCAGCGTTGCCAGCGGGTAGTAAATCATGGGTTTGTCGTAAATCGGCAGCAACTGCTTGCTGATCACGCGAGTCGCCGGATACATCCGGGTGCCCGCTCCACCGGCCAGAACGATTCCCACCCGATCCGCAGCATTGAAACTCTCGAAGCCACCCACTGCGTTCATACTTTGACTCTCTGTGTATTTGGTGAAGACTGGCGAGGTCTCCGGCAAGCTATTCAATCGTCTGAGTGAGAGGATTCCGGGCCTGCCCGTTGGTCAGACACGGCCAGCCGAGAACACCATTGTTGAAACTGAGAACGACTGACGTTGTGATAACCGCGGTACCACTCGACAAAACGGGCAATTCCTTCTTCGATTGGCGTGTCAGGGCGGAAGCCGACGTCGCGTGTCAAATCGTCGATGTCGGCATACGTTTCCAGGACGTCGCCGGGTTGCATCGGCAGCATGTTCTGCTGGGCCTTCCGGCCGATGCACGCTTCCAGCACTTCAATGAGGGACAACAACTCGACCGGCTGATTGTTTCCGATGTTGTACAAACAATAGGGGGCCTGGCTGGTTCCCGGATCGGGACTGTCGGCTGACCAGTTGCAATTAGGCTCCGGAATGCGCTCGCTGACGCGGATGATGCCTTCGATGATGTCGTCGATATACGTGAAGTCCCGCCGCATCTTCCCGTGGTTGAAAACGTCGATGGAACGTCCCTCGAAAATCGCTTTGGTAAACAGATAAACCGCCATGTCCGGACGTCCCCAGGGGCCGTACACCGTGAAGAACCGCAGGCCGGTGGTCGGCAACTGGTATAAATAGCTGTAGGTGTGGGCCATCAGTTCGTTGGCCTTTTTGGTAGCGGCATACAGGCTGAGCGGATGATCGACGTTGTCGTGTACGGAGAACGGCATGCGGCGGTTGGCGCCGTAAACCGAACTCGACGACGCATAGACCAGATGTCCGACTTCGGCGTGGCGGCAGGCTTCCAACACGTTGACGAACCCGACCAGATTGCTGTCGACATAGGATTTGGGGTTCTCGATCGAGTATCGTACTCCGGCCTGCGCCGCCAAATGGACGACCACACCAAAGTGTTCGCGGCGGCACAAGTCGGTCAGCGCATTGCCGTCGGCCAGATCGAGTTCTCGAAACGAAAAGCCCGTCACACCGTCTAGCTGCGACAGTCGGTCCCGCTTTAAGCCGACGTTGTAATAGTCGTTGAGATTATCCAGCCCGACAACACTTTCGCCGCGAGCGGTCAGTTGCCGGCTCAGATGGAACCCGATAAAACCGGCCGCGCCAGTGACGAGGATGTTGCTCACGTCGTCTCCTGCGACAGCAGTTGCCGATAATACGCGACGGTTTTTTCCAGCCCGGTTTGTAGATCGATTTGAGGCGCCCAGCCGAGCAGTTGCCGGGCTTTAGCGATGTCGGGACAGCGCTGTTTCGGATCGTCGGCGGGCAATTCGACGTAGCTCAACTGCGACGACGAGCCGGTCGCCTCGATCACCTGTTCAGCCAGTGAGAGCATCGAGAACTCGCAGGGGTTTCCGACATTGACCGGACCGGCCTCATCGTCTTGGTCCATCAGCCGCATCATGCCCTCGATCAGGTCGTCGACATAGCAGAACGATCGGGTTTGAGTTCCGTCGCCGTAAATGGTCAGCGGCTTTCCGCGCAGGGCCTGAGTAATAAAATTCGAGATCACCCGGCCGTCGTCGGGGTCCATGCGTGGCCCATAGGTGTTGAAGATGCGGATCAACCGCACCTCGACCCCGTGGGCCAAGTGATAGTTCATACACAGCGACTCGGCGACCCGCTTGCCCTCGTCGTAGCAGCTTCTGGGCCCGATGGGGTTGACGTGCCCCCAGTAATCTTCCAGCTGCGGATGGATTTCCGGGTCGCCGTAAACTTCGGAAGTCGAAGCGTGCAGCACTCGCGCTCGGCAACGTTTGGCCAGACCGAGAATGTTGACCATGCCCACCGTCGACGTCTTGATGGTCTTGATGGGATTGTACTGATAGGCTTCAGGTGAAGCCGGGCAGGCCAGATTATAAATCTGCTCGACTTGCAAATAGACTGGATGAACAATGTCGTGTCGGATCAGTTCGAACCGCGGATGCGCCAGCAAATGGGCGATGTTCTGCTTGCGGCCGGTGAAGAAATTATCGAGACAAAGGACCTCGTCGCCCCTCTCGATCAACCGATCGCACAGGTGACTTCCCAGAAAACCAGCACCACCGGTGACAAGAATAGTACGCATGCCGCCTCGGAGTACAAGGACAGAAACTGTCGAACGAACCGCTCGCCAGAGCCGATTCCTTCCGTCGTTCTAGCGGTTCGGGGCGAGCTTGAAAAGGTTAAGTCGCGCCGGCCGGCCCGGGCCCTGAAATGGAATGGCCTGTTTTTGACCTTGGCCACAGTGCCGGTTGTGAAGTAGACTTAAAGGCGTGATCGGTCGGCGTTCGTTGAACGGCACGAATCACTTGGGGGATCTGCCCGTTGTTTGGACGACTCATCAGCGTAGCACTGATTTTTACTTTGGTCGTTTGCCCTTTCCTTTGAAAGAGGGCGTGGACTGCTCCGGGCGAGCAGGCTGACCAAGTGACACCGGCCCACGGCTGCTGCTCAGATTGTGGCGGCGGCCGGCGTGCGAAGATGCCCCACAACTCCGATTCGACTGTTCCAATTCCGACGCAGGATTCTTCGCCGAAGTGTACCTGCATTTGCGGGGGAGCCATCACGACGGGTGTTGTGCAATTGTCAGTTGTCAGTTGTCAGTTGTTAGTTGTTAGTTGTCTACTGTCAACTGAGCAACTGAAAACCTCGCAAAACTCGCACAGCGGCCTGCCATCCGACCGTCTTGCCAGCCCCGGTCGCATGCTGCGAGCACTCTTCATGCCGCTGCGGTGTTAAACAGTCGAGAGCGGTGAGTCGAGAGTCCAGAGCAGGAAGCATTGGGCTGAATCGACTCTCCTCGCGGAGTGTCACCCTCTGCGTGTGT
This sequence comes from Planctomycetota bacterium, assembly GCA_963582395.1. GTDB lineage: Bacteria > Planctomycetota > Planctomycetia > Planctomycetales > Planctomycetaceae > CAUZTK01. The sequence continues at coordinate 5,898 of CAUZTK010000007.1, forward strand.
GGTGCGCCGTCACCGAGCGCAGAGATTGTTCGGTCCTCGACTCTGGACTTCTTCAATGTTCTTCCGCTTGCTCCCTTGGGAGTACGCTATCCGCAATCTGTTTCGCCGTCCGCTGCGCACAGCGCTGACGTTTGCAGGCCTGACGACGGTGATTGTGTTGGTGTTCGTCGTCATCGGGTTCATTCGTGGGTTGGAGCGGTCGCTGACGGTCAGCGGCGATCCGCAGGTGGCGGTTGTGTTTTCGCTCGGCATGGGCCAGAACCTCGAATTCTCGTCAATTCCAATGCGAACCAGCGATCTCGTGCCTGCCAGCGTCGCCGGCATCCAAGAACGGTATGGAAAGAAGTACGTCTCACCCGAACTGTATCTCGGCACGAACATTGGCTTTGCAGGTCGGGACGAACCTTCGATGGGGTTGGTGCGCGGGGTGACACTCTCGGCGCTGTTGGTGCGTCGGCAGGTGGAGATTGAAGAAGGAACATGGCCGACAACCGGCGAAGTTATGGTGGGCCGAATGGTTGCTGCAAAGCTTGGTGCCCATGCCAACGAACTGGCCATTGGTCAAACAGTAATATTGGAAGGCCGCGCGTGGCGCATCAGCGGCGTGTTCTCGGCTGGTGGTTCGGCGTTCGAGTCGGAAGTGTGGTGTCGGCTGGACGAATTACAACAAGCGATGAAACGGCAAGACCTCAGCATCGTCGCCGTGACACTGGCTCCGGGTGCGGATTTTGCCGACCTCGACTTGTTTTGCAAGGAGCGGCTCGATCTGGAACTTCAGGTGATGCGTGAAGTGGAGTATTACGCCACGTTGCAAAAGGACTACGAGACGGTGCGTTGGCTGGCATGGCTGGTTGTGCTGCTGGTGTCGGGAGCGGGGGTCTTCACCGGGCTGAACACGATGTACGGCTCGGTTGTCGGACGGATTCAAGAACTCTCGACGCTTCAAACCATCGGATTTGTGCGACGAGCCATTGTCATGAGCCTGATTCAAGAGGGAGTCTTGTTGGCGGTGAGCGCCAGTCTGCTGGCGGCGTTCCTCGCCCTGATTTTTATCAACGGCGAAGCGGTGCGGTTCACGATGGGTGCGTTCTCACTTCGCATCGACAGCGTAGCTGTGCTGATTGGTTCTGGCGTCGGTTTGTCGCTCGGAGTGTTCGGGGCCATTCCCCCGGCAATTCGAGCTTTGCGAATGCCCATTGTGGATGGGCTGAAATCGGTTTGAGAGTCAAGAGCGAAGGGTCAAAAGTCGAGAGCAAGAGAAGGCATGCTACCGTTCCGGCTCTTGACTCTTGTCTCTCGACTCAAAAAAGGAGATGGAAATGAAGAAATCTGTTTCGGTTTTCCTGTGCGTGTCGATGATCGGATTGGCAGTTGGCTGTGGACACCAAACCACAACACCAACATCCTCGACGACCCCGGAGTCGAATGCTGCTCCGGCCGTAGATGGATCGAAGTTTCTGCTGAACGCTGAGCCGGATGGGGCCGAAGATGTCATTACGGTGCGGGAGTCGGCCCAGGATGAAGAGGAGATTGTGATTGTTGGTCGCATCGGCGGCAGTGAGAATCCTTGGGTGGCTGATCGAGCGGCATTTTCCATTGTTGATCCGTCGCTCAAGGCGTGCAGCGACATTCCCGGCGACACCTGCCCTTACCCGTGGGACTACTGCTGCGAAGTTGACAAGTTGCCGACCTCGACGGCCTTAGTGAGATTCGTGGATGCCGACGGCAACCTTGTGAAGGTCGGTGCCCGTAAGCTTCTGAACGTGAAGGAACTCCAAACCGTCGTCATTCGTGGTCAGGCCAAGCGTGACGAGTCCGGAAACCTGACCGTGCTGGCCAATAGCATCTTTATCCGAAAGAAATGATGAGGCATGACCGAGGTTGATCTGCAACAACTCGTCATCGACCGTGGCGACACGGCACGACCGATCCTACACACAGGGCGGCATCTGCTGACTCGGTACGTGCTCCCTGCCGCTTTGTTCGCTGGCTTTCTGGCATTGCTGGGATGGGCATCACGCGACATCGTGTTTCCGCCCCGTCTGGTGACGGTCGTTCCCGTGTTTGCCACGCACGCTGAAGTCAGGCGGGAAGGCACGCCGCTCTTCAAAGCAGCCGGTTGGGTCGAGCCCAGACCAACACCGGTTCGAGTGGCGGCACTGGCACCGGGTGTCGTCGCGCAGTTGCTTGTTGTGGAAGATCAACCTGTGCAGGCTGGTCAACCGATTGCTGAACTCATCAAAGACGATGCCCGGTTGTCCCACGACCGGGCACAGACAGTCTTCAAGCTGCGTGAGGCCGAATTGGATGAGGCCCAAGCGGCCTGGGCGGCTGCCAAGACTCGCTTCGAGCAACCGGTTCATCTGAAAGCCGTACTCGGCGAAGCGGAGGCGGCGCTGGCCAAGATCGAAACGGAGTTGAAAAATCTGCCGTTTGAGATTCGGCGGGCCGAAGCTCAATTGGAGTTTGTCAAGAAAGACTACGCAGGAAAAGTCTCAGCCAAAGGGGTGGTTGCAAGGCGTGCCATCGACGAGGCTCGCAGCGAGTTCGATTCAGCCCAGGCATTCGTCGAAGAGCTACGTGGCCGAGATGAGTCGCTCAAAAAAGAAAAGAACGCCCTCATCGAACGTCGCGACGCCTGGAAGAAGCAACTCGAGTTGCTGACCGACGAAATCAAAGCCAAGGACGAAGCCGAAGCCCAAGTCAAAGCCGCCCGTGCCCGTCTCGAACAGACCCGTGTGTCGGTCGCCGAAGCCAAGCTTCGCTTAGACCGCATGACAGTGCGAGCACCGATGGATGGTCGAGTTTACAAACTCATCGGCCATCCCGGCGCACGCATTGGCAGCGGCTTGACACAGTTGCAGGGGCACGACAGCAGCACAATCGTCACGCTCTACCGTCCGAAGATGTTGCAAATTCGGGTGGATGTGCGCTTCGAGGACATTCCCAACGTCAGCATGGGACAACCCGTTCGGATCGAAAATCCGGTGCTGTCATCGCCGCTGACAGGAAAAGTCTTGTTCACCAGTTCGCTAGTCGACATTCAGAAAAACACGCAAGAAGTTAAGGTGGCGATCAACAGCCCGCCACCTGTGTTCAAGCCGGCGATGCTGGTCGACGTGACGTTCCTCGCACCCAAAGATCCGGAACAGGCCGCAGAGCCGTCCCAGGAACTTCGTGTTTACATTCCCCAATCGCTTATCAAGCAGGACAAGCGGGGCAAATTTGTTTGGTTGGCCGACCAGTCGGCGGGAGTTGCTCGAAGGACCGCCGTCCAAACTGGAGCGGTCCGAGCCAATGATCTCATCGAAATCTCCAGCGGCCTGAGCATCTCCAGCCGCATCATCGTCAGCGGAACCGACAATTTGCAAGACCGGGATCGCATTAAGGTAACAGGAGAGTCCAGAGTCAAGGGTCGAGAGTTCAGAGCAGGACAAATCCCTCTCGGCCTTTGACACTCGACTCTTAGCTCTCGACTCTTATTAGCTCTGGACTCGATCATGGCACTCGTTGAAATCAAAAACGTCACTAAGCACTATCATAAAGGTGGCGAAACCATCACGCCGCTGGATGGAGTGTCGTTGGACATCCAACCGGGTGAGTTCGTCTCGCTGATGGGGGCCAGCGGGACAGGCAAATCGACACTACTGAATCTGATCGCCAGCATCGACAAACCCGACAGCGGCAGCATTGTGATTGCTGGCACAGAGATCACCCGCCTGTCACGCACCCGCCTGGCAAACTGGCGGGCGGCCAACATCGGCTACATCTTCCAGACACACAATTTGATCCCGGTGCTGACGGCCTACGAGAACATCGAATTGCCGTTGTTGTTGCTGCCGATGTCACGATCCGAACGCCGCAAGCGAGTTGAGATTGCCCTTGAAGCCGTCGATCTTCTCGACCGAGCCGATCACTCCCCGCGTCAGATGTCAGGCGGACAGGAGCAGCGAGTTGGTGTTGCACGAGCCATCGTCGCTCATCCGAAAGTGGTGGTCGCCGACGAACCGACCGGCGACCTTGATCCCGATACGTCAGATCAGATTCTCGGCCTGCTCAAACGATTGAATCAAGAACTCAATATGACGCTGTTGATGGTCACACACGACATCGACGCCGCCGAAATTGCCGGTCGCCAGTTTCGTCTGAATCGCGGAAAGCTAGTGCAGAGTCCAGAGCGAAGAGTCAAGGACTCCGAAACAAACTGCTCTGCGACTCTCGACTCTTAACCTTTGACCCTTGACTCAACCATGTTCAAATTCACTCCCTACATCCTGAAAATCCTCTGGCGACACCGCTCACGCACCATGCTCACGGTGAGCGGGTCTGCCGTGGCGTTGTTCATTTTTTGTTTCGTCGGGGCCGTGCAGGAGGGCATGGATGACTTGCGACGTCGGCAGGAAGCGAAAGGCTCGTTGATCACTTTCCAGGCGAACAAGTTTTGCCCGGCCACCAGCCATCTGCCGCAGGACTACAATCAGCAAATCGCCCGCATCTCCGGCGTGCGTGAAGTCGTGCCGATTCAGGTCTTCACGAACAACTGCCGGGCCAGCCTGGATGTCGTCGTCTTCTACGGAGTGCCGCCCGATAAGCTCCGCAAGGCCCGTGACTTCAAACTCCTCTCGGGAAACTGGTCGGAGTTTGAACAGCATCAGGACGCAGCGGTCGTCGGTCGATCTGTTGCCAATCGCCGAGGCATTCAAGTCGGCGACAAGTTTTCCATGGGAGATCGAACCCTAACGGTCCATGTGGCAGGAATCTACTCTAGCGACGATCCTGCCGAAGAAAACTACATTTACAGCCACTTGGACTTCCTGCAACGGGGCCAAGGTTTCAACCTTGTCGGCACGGTCACGCAGATTGAGGTTCTGCTGGAAGAAGGCGTCGATCCCATCGCCATCTGCCAAGAAATTGACGACACGTTTCGAAACGGTCCCGTCGAAACCAACACACGACCCAAAGGGGTCTTCCAGGCCAAGAGCCTCGGTGACCTGACGCAACTAATCAGCATGGCCCATTATCTCGGCTATGCTTGCGTCGGCCTGGTGCTGACTTTGGTCGCCACAACCACCGTGATGTCGGTGCAGGATCGCATCAAGGAGCATGCTGTTCTTCAAACCATCGGCTTCTCCGGACCACGGGTCTTCCGTTTCGTGCTGACTGAAAGTGTATTGCTCAGCGTGGCAGGCGGGGTCATCGGCGTCGGAGTCGCAATGCTCATGCTCAAACTCAATCCTTTGTCGGTCGGAGCCGAAGCGGTGACGATTGCCTTCACGCCGTCGCTTCGTCTGGCACTGACCGGTGTGGTGGTCTCCCTGTTCGCTGGAATATTTGCCGGCATCGCCCCGGCACTCCACGCCGCACGAATAGAGATCGTCCCGGCACTTCGGCAGCAGTAGCGGGCCTATTGACCTATACCTCCAGCGGTCACGAATTTCTGTTTTTCGGGAGGGCGAAGTTCCCGCTGAGCCGTGGAGATTACCGATCCGACGGCTCGGCAGGAGCCTCGCCCCCTCTCAATCTGTGGCCGTGTCGAGTCTACTAAATCTCTCTAGCGAAGGTTGGCGGCCGCGTCGACACGGGACAGGTCTGGCTGAAGTAAGCTTCTGGCGCAATGGTGCAGCAACCGAGCCGCCGAACATGGCTCACTCGGTCTTTTCGAAGCGGTATATACCTCGACCGCTGGCCGATTCAATCATGTAGTAGACGTCGCCGGCTTCATCTTCACCAAAGGCCAACACCGGGATACCACCGGCAACAATCTGCCAATTCTGGCTGACCCTGCTGACGTTCTCGTCGTACTTCAGCGCCCAGATTTTTCCGGTGACGAAGTCGGCGTACAAATACATCCCGTACAGTTCGGGCAGACGGGAGCCACGGTACACCATTCCGCCGGTAATCGACTTACCGACTTGATGATCGTATACCCAAATCGGCTCGCGAGGCGGGTCTTGGGGTTGGCTGGGGCTGTTCCCAAAACCGTATGTGGCCTCGCGGAGACTCCAACCGTAATTGCCGCCCCGTCGGACAATGTTAATCTCTTCCCAAAGATCCTGCCCGACGTCGCCAGCCCACAGGGTTCCGGTTTTTCGATCGACCGACATCCGCCAAACGTTGCGGAATCCGTAAGCATAAATCTCCGGTCGGGCAGCAGGGCGAGCTTGGAAGGGATTGTCGTCCGGGATGGCATAGTTTCGTCCGTTCTGTTTGCGGTCCACGTCAATCCGCAAGATCGAGCCCATCCAGGTTCTCAAGTTTTGGCCGTGGGCCCTGGGGTCGTTCCTCCCGCCGCCGTCGCCCAGAGCAATGTAAAGATAACCGTCGTGTCCAAAGACAATCGATCCGCCATTATGGTTCGAGAACGGCTGTGGGATTTTCATGATGATCCCTTCACTGTTCGGATCAGCGCGATTCGGGTTCTCTTGGGAGGCATGAAACCGCGACACGATCGAGACACGCGGTTCCGCTTTCGAGCTGTAATAAACAAAGAATTCTCCGTTCTTTTGATATTGAGGATGAAAGGCGAGCCCGAGCAGCCCTTCCTCGTCGTCTTGGACCCAATCATGAACATGTTGACGCAGATCGAGAAACAGCCGGGCCTCTCGGGTGGATTGGTCGTTCGGAAACACGTGGATCATGCCAATTTGTGAGGCCACGAAAATACGGTTCGTGCCGTCACCGGCATGTGTGAGCGTCATCGACCGCAACGGCTTGACTTTTCCCGCCTCGGTAATGCCCTGCCAGCCTTCCCACTTCAGTTCGGGAAACGCCACGACTCCCTTCAACGGCAGGCGGCCGTCGCTGGGATCGGGAACCGAACCATCGGCCGGCAGTTCACGAATTTTGATGTTCCGAAACGCGACCAGTTTGCCGTGATCTTGCAGGCAGAGGTGTCCTGCTGCGGCCTTTCCGAATTGTGGATACTTGGCGAACTTGCTGGCTGCGACTCGTTTGTTCCACTCTTCGTCCCCGAGTTGAAAGTAATAGTAACTCACGCCGTTCACGGCGACTTCGCATAGCTGAGGGGCTACGCGCAAATAGATGTGATTCCATTGCCCCGCAGGCCGGGTTGCATCGTCCACCTCTGGACTTTTGAGACCGACCTGCTGTTCAACCTTGCGGGCCCAGTCTGGCTTGATCGGTTTATAAAGCTGATACAGCCAGCCGCTCTTCTGGGGGTCGTGGCCGTGAACATTGTCGAGAATTTGGATCTCCGGACCGGACCAGGCGGCATTGTCGGCTTGTTCGGTGACGTGAAACATGATGCCGCTGTTGCCGCCCTCAGAAATGTTGTATTCAATCGACAGCTCAAAATACCGATACTCATTCGCTGTGATGATATCTCCGGCCTTGTTGTTGGCACGGGTCAGGGCCCCGTTTTTGATGGTCCAACCGTTCCCGAGAGTCTGTTGTCGATAATTCCGCCAGCCGTCTGTTGTCTTACCGTCGAACAACAGTTTCCACCCGCCTCGTTTCTCGGCGGGAGTGAGTTCGTTCAACGGCACCTCCGCTAAAGAGTTGGAGCCATCGGCCAGCAACAGGCCACAAAGTAGGCAAGCGGTTAATCCACGTGCGAAACGGTTCATGAATCGGTACTCAGAATTGTCAAATCTCAAACGGCAGGCATTTCTTGGCCGGGCCCCATCCTGTTTTGAGATCATCGCACCGCCCCTGATGGAAAAGTGCGCTGTCTCACTCCTGCCAGTATAGCAGTATTCGCCGGCAAACGACACTAATCAACCAGCCCTGCATCCAGTTGCCCAGATGCCAAAGGCTCGCTACATTGAAACCTACAGAAGCCGGCTTGTGTGTCAGTCAAGATTCCAGGCCATCAATATCGGAGAGCCAAAGGATGCATCGAATTGCGTTGGCGTGCATTGTTTCCGTCGGTTGTTTTACGGGAGATGCCGTCGCCGAGAACTGGCCTGCGTGGCGGGGACCGGCCGGTAATGGTGTTTCGGTCGAGTTGCATTTGCCGACGAAGTTCGGCCCGGCCGAGAATGTCACATGGAAAGTTCCGCTGCCCGAGGCAGGCAACTCGACGCCCATTGTCTGGGATCAACGTGTTTTCATCACCTGTCCGATTGACGGCGGCCAGATCCGCAGCCTGATGTGCTTTGATCGACAAACGGGCCAGAAACTGTGGCAGCACGATGTTCCTTATCCACACAAGGAGACGACCCACAACGACAACCCGTTCTGTTCCGGTTCACCCACAACCGATGGCAAGCTGGTGTACGCTAGCTTCGATTCGGCTGGGGTTATCGCCTGCAATTTTTCCGGCAAGCTTGCCTGGAGCCGCGATCTGAGCGGATTGGATCATGTCTTCGGCCCGGCCACCACTCCGGTGATCTACAAGCATTTGCTCATTATCCACCGCGGTCCCGGCGAACCGACACATATCATTGCCCTTGACAAACGGACCGGTCAGACGGTCTGGGACACTCCCGAAGTCGGCAAGAACGATAAGCTATACGGCTCGTGGTCCACACCCGTGATCTACCGAGTCGGCGATCGCGATGAATTTGCGCTGTCGATGCCCGGCGAATTGAAAGGATACGATGCCTTGACCGGAAAGCCGTTGTGGCGATGTGCCGGGTTGGGGCCGAGCAATTATCCGGATACGGCCATCGGCGAGAATGTACTGATTGGCGTGAGTGGATTTCGCAAATCGATGATGGCGGTCCGTATGGGAGGCCGGGGCGACATTACGAACACACATCGTCTGTGGCACGTCCCCAACACCCAGCAGCGAGTCGGTTCGGGTGTTGTGCATGAGGGCCATCTGTACGTCTCGAATGCGACAGGAATTGTGGAATGTATCGAGGTAAAAACCGGCAAAACGGTTTGGAAAGAACGGCTCGGTGGAAACCTGTGGGGATCGATCCTGCGAGCGGGAGACCGGCTGTACGTGAGCAACACACAGGGTGAAATCTTCGTCCTGGCGGCGAGTCCCCGATTTCAACGAATCGCCAAGAACGACATGGGCGAGCACATCAAAGCCGGTCTCGCTGCATCGGACGGCCAACTGTTCATCCGAACGTACGAGAACTTGTACTGCATTGGCAAGAGGCGACGATTGCTAACCGGTCGTTTTTCAAAATCCGATTGCCTGATACTCGCCCGAATTGTTCATCGTAGGGATCTGGATGGGACTGCGCCCCAAGCGTTCTCGTTCCTCGGAGCAGAACGGTTAACTTGTTGGCGATGAATCATGGGCCGCAATGTTTCGCAGGCATCCCACGACAATATAAATGTCGTCGTAGGGCACGGTTGCATCCAGCAAGTCGAAAATCGGTTTCAGCCTTACCAGGCCAACCTGATTGGCCGCGTCTTCGATCCGCTTGGCCGTCGCTTCGTCCACCCAGGGTGACGGGTCGCAGATCTTCTCGCATTCGAGGAACCGCGTCAGATAGCCCCGCGTTGTCGAAACCGCCCGGCCCATCGTCTCGGTGACCTCGTTGAGGGAACATCCCTGGCGGAACAAGGCAAAGGCACGGACTTCCGATTCGTTGGGCCCGGTCTGGCGGCGAGTTTTCGACTTCGCTGCTGGCGGTTGCTGCATCGGCCACATGTCCATCGGCAACTGATGTTCGCAACAATGCTCGGTGATACATTGCACGAACTCCTCGCCGTAGTCGGCGCACTTTTTTTCACCGACGCCTCGCACCTCAAGGAACCCGTCCAGCGAGGAGGGCCGGCTGCGGGCCATGCCCCGCAGCGCGGCGTCTCCGAACACCACGTAGGGTGGAACGTTCTGGGCATCCGCTTTCTCACGCCGCAACGCCCGCAATACTTCGAACAGTTCGTGGTCCACGCCCTCCCAGGAATCGGTTGCGGCGGCCGACTCTGATTGCCCCTTCGCTTTCGGTTTCAACAACCGGGGCGTCACCTCGCCGCGGAGCAATCGGCGACCTTGCGGCGTCACTTGCAGCACACTGTACTCGCCAAATTTCCGAGCGAAGTTCTGGCCGACCAGTTGTTCGATCCAGTCGCGGATGGATCGCTGGTTCTCGTCAGAGAGGATGCCCCAGGTACTGAGTTGATTGTGTCTGTTCTGCAAAATTCGCTGTTCTTGCGAGCCTTTGAGCACCTTGGCCGTGTAATCGCCGCCGAACTGCTCTTTCAGACGAATCACGCAGGAGAGGATCTTCTGGCCGATCATCAACGGCTCCTCGACGAGATCCAACTGGTCGAGGCAGACGTCGCAAGCCTTGCAAGTCTCTGCATCAAGCCGCTGACCGAAATGCCCGACCAGCACCCTATGCCGGCACACGACGCCGGTGCAGAAAGTGTTCATGGCCCCTAGCGACTGCAAGGAACTCTCGTAGGCCTCCGGATCCGAGTCGGACAGGATCCGCTTCCAGACCATAAAATCGCTGCCGGAGTAGAACAGGCAGCATTCCGCCTCCAGCCCGTCGCGGCCCGCCCGGCCGCTTTCCTGTTGATAGTGTTCCAGCGACTTCGGCATCCCCGCGTGAATGACGTATCGGACGTTCGATTTGTCGATGCCCATGCCGAATGCCACCGTGGCGACGATTGTGTCGACTTTTTCTTCGAGAAACGCCTCTTGATTCCGTTGGCGGTCATCGTTGCTCATGCCGGCGTGGTAGGGTGTTACACGATAGCCCAACTCGGCGAGGGCGGCGGCGGTGTCGTCGACGTCGGTCCGGCGGATGCAGTAGATGATTCCCGAGTCGCCTCGATGACGTTCCAGCACCTCGCAAATCTGCTGCAGACGATTGTGGCGGCGTTCGACCCGGTAAATCAGGTTCGGCCGATCGAACGAACCGATCAGCACGTCCGCATCGGTCAAACCGAGTTGGCCGACGATATCATCCCGCACCCGTGGGGTTGCGGTTGCCGTATAGGCGTGGACGCCGATATTCGGAAAGGCCTCTTTGAGGATTCGCAGTTCCCGGTATTCGGGTCGAAAGTCATGTCCCCAGGCGCTGATACAGTGCGCTTCGTCGATGGCCACAAACCAGACCTGCGACTCTTTCAGAAACGCGAGGGTCGAGTCCGCCAGCAATCGTTCCGGGGCCATGTACAGCAGTCGCAACCGCCGGGCGCGTATGTCGTCGGCGACCTTTCGGCGTTGGTCATAGGTCAGAGAACTGTTGATGCAAGCAGCCGCCACTCCGCAGGCTCGTAAGGCGTCGACTTGATCTTTCATCAGCGCAATCAAGGGCGAAATGACCAGCGCCAGACCGTCCCGGCACATCGCCGGCGCCTGAAAGCAAAGCGATTTGCCCCCACCTGTCGGCAGCACGACCACCGAATCCCGTCCGGCCAGCACGCAGTTCATGGCCCGTTCCTGCAACGGCATGAAGCTGTCGTAACCCCAGTATTGCCGAAGGACTTCGTTCAGAGACGTCGCGATCTTGTTTGAATTCGCGGGCACAAATCACTCCAAAAGAGTCAGACACAGAGCAGAGCCAGATACGGGAAGCCGACCAGATGCTTGTGTGACCTCGTTGGCTCCCCGGTTTCCCAATCGCATTATCCGTGGTTGTCCTTATCGACGATCCCATCTGTTCGGCCCAGCCGAGATGGAGTCCCGAGTTCGTCGAAATACTTTCTCGCCGCCTGCATGACACGTGGTGCCAGTAGAATCGAAGCGGTCATGGTCGGGATCGCCATCAAGGCGAACATACCGTCCAGCAGGTCTATCACGGCGTCGAGAGAGGCCATCGAGGTCACCCCCACGGTTGCGATATAAAACAGGTTGTAGTATCGGCGCGCACGAATGCCGAACAGAAACCCGGCACACTTACAACCATAGTACGAGTAACCGAGCATGGTGGAGATGCTGAAGAAGATCACACAAACCAACAGCAGGTTTCCCCCGAATCCCGGCAGGGCCGATTCGAAGGACCGAGTGGTCAGCGTCACCCCTTCGTACTTGGAATTCTGCCACATGCCGGTGGAGAGGATGACAAATCCGGTCACGCTACAGACCAGCATGGTATCGACGGCAGGCCCCAGCATGGCCACCAGCCCCTCGCGGATCGGCTCGCCGGTCTTTGCCGCCCCGTGGGCCATCGCCTCGGTCCCCACCCCGGCCTCGTTGGAAAAGGCCGCCCGGCGAATTCCCGTGACAATCACGATTCCCACCGCGCCGCCGGCGACCGCCTCTCCCGAAAAAGCATTCTGCCAGATGAGAAGTAAGAGGGCCGGGATCTCCGCAAAGTTTCCCAAGATGATCAGCACCCCCGTCGCCAGATAGAGCATTACCATGGCCGGGACAATCCATGCGGCCACTCCCGAGATGCCCTTGATCCCCCTGAAGATGACCAGCGACACAATCCCCATGATCGCCAGGCCAGTCAGTAGGTTTCCGAGATCCTGCGCGGTGAAAGTGTACTCGACGATCTCGCCCAGCTTGCGAGATTCGGGGAACCATCCCCACGGGGAGTACACCTCATCACGGAGAATTTGAATGAGCTGGTTGGACTGGAACAGGGGCAGGCAGCCGAAGAGCCCCGCCACGCTGAAGAAGATCGCCAAAGGCCGGAAGCGGGGACCCAGCCCTTCCACAATGAAATACATCGGCCCCCCTTGAACCTGTCCCTGTTCGTCCTGGCCCCGATACATAATCGCCAGGCTGCAAGTGAAAAACTTAGTGGTCATCCCTACCAGGGCGCTGATCCACATCCAAAACAGGGCCCCCGGACCCCCCGTCGTGATGGCCACCGCCACCCCGCTGATGTTCCCCATTCCGACGGTCGCCGCCAGTGCAGTGCAGAGGGCCCGGAAGTGGTTGATCTCGCCGAGCGCGTCCGGCCGATCGTACTTGCCACGAATGATTCTGATGGCGTGGAAAAAGTAAACGAACGGCACCCCGCGCGCGTAAACCGTGAAGAACAGACCGCCCCCCGTTATCAGGATCAGCAGCGGCCAGTTCCATAGGAACCCGACGAAGGTGCCGAGCCCCTGTTCAATCTGCTCGAACCACGTAGGTGGCTCGGCCGCTTCAGCGAACAACAACGTCTGAAACATGAACACTTCCCTGGATACGTCGGCAGGTGGCATCAAACATCGCATCGACACGCGAATGGATCGACGTGACCCTAGCAGTGTCGAAGTGATGATACGCCGGACCTCGCGCAATTTCACACCGAATTCGCCATACGAAAATTTGAGTCCTCAACCAAAGTCTCTTGTCACTTGTCCAGACTCTCCACCGTACAACCAGGCTCGCTTATTTGAAGAGTCCCAAGACCGCTCCCGGGAACAACCCCACCCCCAACGCCAGCACTGCGGCCAGCACCGCCGTCGCCAGCGCCGGTCGTCCGCCACAGGGACGCGGTAGCGAGATCGGATCCTGCAGCATCATCGCGATGACAATTCGCAGGTAGACGGCCACCGTCAGCAACAGGTTCAAGACTGCGATAAAAGCCAGCAGCACAAACCCAGTGTGATGCAGCGGCAGCGGTAAACCGTCCACGGTGACAGGCACCGCCAGGCTCGACAACAGCAGCAGCACCACGCCCCAGAAACCGGGAAACGGGGGAATACTCGAAAGGCTCAACAGAAAAACGAGCGCACAAACGGCGGCGACTGGTTCGGTGCGGCACAGGCCCCGCAAATCGTCAATGTATTCGACTTGACGATTCGTCTTGCAGAGATAGATGAGCACGGCGAACAGTCCAGCGGCGGACAGCAGATAACTGCCCAGATAAAACAGCCCCGCTTCAATTCCACCCGGAATTCCGGAACTTCCCGACAGCATGGGTTCCACGTCGGCCGAGCGCTGCAGACCGGCCGCAATTCCCATTAAAACAAAACCGCCGTGTGCCGTGGCCGTGTACGCCAGGATACGCCGAATCCGCGTCTGAGACAGCGCCATGACATTGCCGACCGTCATTGTCACAGCGGCCAGAACCAGCGACAACAGTTGTGCCGTGGCGACGGCTCCACTGCTCACCGCGGTGATCAGGTGGACCAGCGCCACGAAGCCGGCCGCTTTGGGAATGGTCGCTAGCAGCCCGGCGGCCCAGGTCGAGATTTTTTGGAAAGACTCGGACACGCCGAAATGGTATGGGACGACCTGCGTCCGACTTCCCAGACCGGCAAAAATGAAAACCAGCGCTGGCAGGGCGATGCGAAACTCTTCACCGCTCATCAATCCCGGTTCCAGCGGACTACGGCCGCTCGCTAATGCCGCCCGAATCTCCAAGAGATTTGTCGTCCCCGTCAAACCGTAAAGCAGACTCAAACCGTACGCCAGCAGCGCAGACGAAAAAATCCCCAGCAGTAGATGTTTCGTCGCCACTTGGTGAGATACGTCGTCGCTGCGATGAACGTAGAGCAGCATGTACGTGGACAGCGCGATCAATTCCAACGACAGAAATAAGACGACCAGATCGTTAGCCATGCCGACCAGCATCAATCCGGCAAGCGCCAGCAACAGGCAGGCAAACAGTTCGGCAGAAGCATCCGTCTGCCGAACACCGCAGAGGGGCAGTGTCAACAGCACCCCCAACCCAAGTGTCGCAAACGCAAACACCTCGGATATGCCGTCGCAGATCAGTGAAAGCGGTCGCGGGCTTTTCCCCTGCGACGAATCTTGGGACGTGGCATCTTCAACTGTTGACTCTACGGAACTCCTAGACGGACCCTCCACAACAGCGTCCGCAGAGAACAACAACACCCCGGCTGATATGCCGAGTGCAAGCAGACACAACGGTCCCCAGGGCCAATTTTTTCTCGTCACAAAGGCACCGAGAAAAAATAGCATCGCAGCCGACATTAGTATTGTGGGCGGAATGACGGCCGACATTCGACTTGTCGCCAATCGTCTTTCGCTGTTGCGCGGCCGCCCTCGTCGGTTGTCAACGCCGAATAGAGACGCAGATTCCGCGCAATGCTTGGTTGCACTGGACTGATGAAGAACTGCGGGAACAGGCCCATCCAAACAATCACCGCCGCCAGCGGCGACAGCGCTACAAAATCTCGCACCGTCAACAGGCCCGATCCGACCGGAACCTGCGGTTCACGGACCGGGAAAGCAAGTTGTTGGTTCGACCAAGCACGTTTGCCGACAGATCGAGGATCGCCCTGAGATGGTGCCCGAAACGAGCCCGAAAAAACTCTTTGAATCGACCAGACAAACGCCCCAAGGACAAGCAAGCAACCCAGCATCCCGCCCACAGCAACGAATCGGTTTGACACAAAAACTCCCGACAGCATCATCGTCGTCGTCGCAAATCCGTTCAGACCCGGAACTCCGATCAACGCCGACGCGGCAAACAGAAAGCAAAGCGTGAAACGCGGCCAGAGGGTCGCCAATCCACTGAAGGCAGACCGTTCCCGGGTCCGGTGTCGGGTTTCGAGCACCCCGATTAAAAACAGCACACTGGCCAGGGAGACCCCCTGGCCGATCAAATGCAGCAGTCCTCCCACCACACCGGGGGAGTTGAGCGAGAGTATTCCCGCCACACCCAGTCCGAAGTGACACAGGCCGGCGTATGTTGCCAGTTTCTTCAAATCGCTCTGGGCCAACGCCAGCAATCCTGTGTAAAGCACACCGGCAATTGCCGTTAGCTGTAAAACAGGCGACCAGCGGCTACACAGCTCCGGAAACAGCGGCACCACGAAGCGCAACAACCCGTAGCCACCAGTCAGCAGAACAGACCCGCACAGCAGCAGGCTGACCGACGTCGGCACCTCGACGTTGGTCGCAGCCAACCAGGTATGAAACGGGGCAACGGCGGCGTGAAGGGCGAAGCCCGTGACGAGCGCAGCGAAGACCCAGGGACTAATCAGTCTCCAGGATCCGCCGGCCAGGTCGGCTTGTGCCACCTGCGAGACAACCTCCGTCATTTGCGGAATGAAAAACATAAACGGCGGCCGTAATTCCGACGGGTTTGTCAACGTCACCACCGACGTGTGCGCAACGCCCACTGCCAAGAGTGCCACCATCACCAGCAGGGCCCCCGCCAAATTGTAAAGGAAGAACTTCCCGACGACCCGTCGGCGGTTGTAGCCTCCCCAATGACCGATGAGAAAAAATGAAGGCACGATCGAGAACTGCAGGAACACACAGAACAAGACGGCGTCCAGGGCCGCAAACAGACCAATGCTTGTCGACTGAGCGACAAGCAACAAGGCATAAAACGACGCCGGATGTTTTTCATCCACGGCCTGCCCGGCCACAACTGCCGGAATCATCAACAGCGCCGTCAGCGCAATCGGCCACAAACTAATTCCGTCGACGCCGACCACAAACTGAATGTCCGATCTACCGCCGAGCCAGCCGCCAGCCGATCGATTCCCCGACCTTAATACGTCAAAAACATCGTTTGCAAGCCGCGCAGCATCAGTATGGTTCTCACATCCAAGCCAGCCAAAGACGCTGACCATCTGAATCAATCGTGGGGCCCCGGTTTGAGGGTGTTTTTGCGTGGGATCGTAATGCCCGACCATCAAGAGCGACAATACGAAGCTCAATAGAACATTTGTCAGCGCGGTCCGGCGAACGTTCTCGACACCAAACCGCGACGAGAGCACGACCAGCGACGCACCGACCAGTGGCGTCAAGACCAGCAGCAGCACAACGTTGTCCAACAGCGTCTTCCAGAACTGCGCTGCGAACTCCATCAACTCATCCCCCCAGAAGCGTCAAGACGACCAGCAGGACTGCGGCCGCAAATGCCAGCGACAGCGCATAAAACTGCACGAGTCTGTTTTGCAACGGGCCGGCTGCTCCCGCCAGCAGCCGCAGGATTCGAGCCGGTAGCGCCGTGAACAACGCGTCGATGACAATCCAGTCAAAAAACCGGCAGAGCTGCGCCGCCCCGCGGACCGGCAGGACCCCCAGCAGAAATCCGCAGTCAGCCAACTCATAACGGTTTCGGACGAACTTTGCGACGGGCCGCAACACATCGGCAAGACGCCCGGTCGGCAAAGGTGGTTGGAAGTGCAGCATCCACGCACTAAGACCCCCCAGCGCCACCAGCAGAAGACCGACGTCCATAGCAAACACCGGCACCGATTCCGAACCGGCCCGAGCGGGCCATGTTGACTCCAGCAAGTGATTGAACCAACCGGTCGGTCCCGCCGTCAACGGTCCGACGGCGGCCGCCGTCAGCGTCAGCAGCAACGGCGGCGCGAAACCGGACCGCGTGATCTCGCTGTTCCCGGTCATAGAAAACTCATCACTCGAAAGCTCCCAGTAAAATGTAAGATAATACCCCCGACACAGCGCATACGCCGATAGCAACATGCTCAGCATCGCCGACCAGTAAACCATCAAGCATACAGTCTGCTGCCCGGTGCTGAATGAGTTCGACGGCCGTTCGTAAGTTTTCGGCCGCGACAACGGCCTCTCACCCGCCCACTCTGTTTCCTGACGAGTCGCTTCGGCAACAGGAACTGTTCTGGTGCCCGTGTTCCAGACGGCGGTCAAAACCGCATTCTGCCCCCAGAGCCCTGAAGCCAACACGCCGACACCAATTAAGAACAGCCAGCGCCAGCGCGCGGTGTCGCGTCGGAAGCGACCCGCTTCCTCAGCGCTGCCTCTGTTGGGTCTTTCTTCCGAGACCGTATCGGCGATCAAAAACAACGCTGTCTTGGCCAGAATATGCACGATCAACAGAAACACTGCCGCAACGAGACCGGTCCGTTCTCCCGATCCGAGCCCCACAAACATCAGCCCGAACAGGCTTTTCGACGTGTCGCTCATGACCTGCTTGGGGTTTGTTTGCACGGATGCGGCAGCGGCCGACAGCAATGTCGTCAGACCGCCGATGACCAACATCAACAGCCGTACTTCGGGCAGCCGTTCCAGCAACGGAAGACACCGAGCCATCAGGAACACGCCGGCCGGCGCCAACGCCGCCCCCTGCAACAACGCAGTAACCCTCAAAGGGGCCGCTGTGATTTCATCGTCGCGCCCCAGAAACGGAAACTGTCCGCACCGCACCACTGCGGCTGCGAACAGACACAAACCAACCCACACCAGTTCCGACGATCCATCGTGCGCGGCAGCCGTCGAATGTGTTTGGAAATTCAGCGCGACTGAAAACTCGAAGGAGCCGCAACGACTCCAGAGGAGCAGAATCCCCGTCAGCAATGCAACGTCAACCGCACCGTTCACAATGAGCATACGCCGCGCCGCCGTCGCGGCCCTCCTGCTTTCCGGGCGCAGTCCGGTCAGCAGAGAACCGGTCACTGCCGTCAATTTCCAAAAAAAGAACAGTTCCATAAAATTAGTCGACATCAGCAGCATGGTTACGGCGAACTGCAACAGCGACACGGATGCAAAAAACCGCCGAGCAGCAGCATCACCCTGCAATCGGCCCGCTGCATAAATCGAGGCCGATAAAATCGCGAACGTTACGACCGTCAGCAGCGCCAGCGACAACGCATCGATCTGCAGTCCGAGTGAGACGTGAAACAACGAGTCCGGCAGCGAGATCCAGCGATAAATCACCAACGGATCAATCGGAAATGTTCCCGAGTTACCGAGAAGAGACAGCAGTGATAGCGCGCCGATCAGAGAGCCGCCACAACCGAAGATGGTCGGCCAATGGACTCGCGACTTCGACCAAAACCGAGCGCCGACGGTGGTCACTGCCGAAGCGATGAGCGGCAGTGCCGCAACCAGCACAATCACTGTTTTCAGAACCGCGTCAGTCATGCGAGTTTCGTTCGCCGGAACTGCAGCCGCCACCATTTCCGAAAGTCCGTTCGGGATCAGCTACTGGAGGCGACGGCTCGGGTCGCAAAGTTTTGTCGACCGTTGATTCTCGTTGTTCCTGTTCAAACAGTCGTTGTGGATCGCCCGGTTGCCGCTCCATCGAAAGATCGAGTGAACTCGACCGACCGGCGAACAGGAAAATCATCGGTAGCGCGACCGCTCCGTGGAGGGCTGTCGCCGCCAACACAAACAACGAAAAAACCCGTCCGGCCCCGTTTCCATGAAACGCCCCGAAAGCACAAAGCGTCAACACGGCCCCCTGTAACATAATGCCGGCCGAGAGGATCATCACAATCAGGTTCCGACGCACCACGAAGCCGATCGTTCCGAGCGAGAACAACACAGCCCCGACGACCAGCGCGTTGTTGAGCAGGTGATAATCGTGAACAGAGAACATCCTTGTCCCTCAAAAGGGCCGATTGCTTCGATTAGCTTCCTGGCCGCTGCGACCATTCAGGACCGGCCGATTTTCGGATCGCGCCCGCCCCGTCCGGACTGCATTTAGTTGTGGAATACTTCCATCGGTCACGCATTGCAGTCTTTGGGAGGGCGAAGCTCCCGCTGAGCCGTGAAGATCACCGATCCGGCGGCTCTGCAGGAGCTGCGCCCTCCTGCAATCTGTAGCCCTGCCGAGTAGATCGCGCGTCGGCATTTATGGCCGCCGCACTTGGTCGTGGTCCTGACAGGCTGATCGGTTGAGAGTTGCCCGAACGGTGGATCACCAGCAGTGCGCCGATCATACTCGTCAGCAAGAGGACCGCCACAAGTTCAATCGCCACAAAATGTCCGTCAAACCCTGTCGGCTGCGGATTCTTAACTTGTGGCCGACTCTGTGTGATCGACTGACGTTCCCTCGGCTTTTGCATCGCAGTTTCTGCCTGAGTCACGATGCGCTGCGAGACCGATTTTCGTTGATGAACCGATTCGGCTGCCAGCACGTAGTGAAACGTGCCGATGAGCGTCATTGCCAGCAGCCCGCCGGTCGCGCAGGCCAGAAACGGTTCGCGGCTTTTTTCTTCCTCGGTTGGCGAGAGGCGTGCTTCGGCCCAGCGCGACAGAAACAGGCAGCCGGCACCCAAACCGCCCGCAACCAGCAACAGCGCCGTTACGGCGACAGACAACGCCCTCAACATCGCAAACAGCCCGGCGTTGGCAAGCAGCATCAGCGCGAACCACAAAACCGAGTTTGACGCTTTTTCCGATGTGACCGTGAACGCGGCTGCGATGAGACTGAGTCCACCGAAAAGGAAAAACATGAGAGACGAAACGGGAGATTCCGGGTGGGCTTCCGTCGGCCAGCCGAGCTGCCTTCCCCAAAAGACCGCCAGCAGCACCAACGACAGACCGCTCAACCCGATTCCAGCCAATTGTACAATACGCCGCCGGGAACCGCTCTGTCCGGTGGACAGCAACAGGTACAAACCCAGCACGCCTCCACCGACAATCAGAACCAGTGGCCAAGAAAGAACAGCCTCGTGCATCCCGCGTCAGTATCCCTTACGACGTACGGTAACCCTCAAGTTCGTCATCCGTTCGGATAGGATACGCCACGCAGGACGCCGAACAAAGGACCACGGCAGAAAAGAACGTCCACCAAGGGCTACACAGCGTCTGCAACAGTGCCCCGAAGCCGTGATCGCTTCGCGGCAGTTGAGCCGAGAACGGGAACATCGGCTGGACTCTGGTTCGGTGAGAGGCCCGAGCTTAACAGCCGGGCTGGCGGATGGCTTCGTGTGGTTTTTCGAGACCGCTGACGTCCCTCCATCTACCGTGGCCCCACTCGGCGAGAAACTCCTCGGCCACTTGCCGCACCGACAGCTCATGGCCGGGCAACGGTCCGATGTTCCAACCGCTGCAAAGCTGCGGGTCGTCTGATTCAAGCAGTTTTGCCGCGAGGGTCAGGTAACCGCTGAGAGCCTGCAACACATGCTGCCAAGGCTGATAGGCACTCGGATTCCGAAGTTCGACCGGCCGGTCTTCGGCGAGCACCTGCACAATGTCGACGATAAGCGCATCAGAGGTCCAGTCGCCGCCACCGATCACGTTGCCCGCCCGCGCACTGGCCAGCTTGACGCCGTGTTCCGCGAGCTAGTCGGGATGGAAAAAATAGTGCCGGTACGAGCGGATGAGAATTTCGGAAGCTCCCTTGCTACCGCCGTAGAGGTCGTGACCGCCCAGCTGGTCTGTTTTGCGATAACCCCCAAACCTGCTCGCGGTTCTCGTAGCACTTGTCGCTGGTGACGCAGACCACAGCGCACGGCTTGTCAAGTTTTCGCACCCCGTCCAACAGGCTGGCCGTCCCGATGACGTTGACTTCAAACGTCTCACGCGGAATGCGATAGCCATCCTGCACGACCGACTGTGCGGCGAGATGAAGCACGACGTCGGGATCCGCAGCCCGCATGGCGGCATGCAGCCTCTGCTCGTCTCGGAGATCGGCCTCGATGTGCCGGTCGAGCAATTCCTCGACCCCACAGACAGTGAAGTTTTTCGGCTGAGTGGGCGGCGACAGCGCATAGCCGCTGACCCGTGCTCCCAGCCTCTGCAGCCACAGGCATAATCATGAACCTTTGAAATCGGTATGGCCGGTGACGAAAACCGAACGGCCGGAGAAGGGACCCGAAAATGGATTGCTCATGCGAAGTTTTTCCATGAAGATTCGTCAGATTTCGGCTGCAATTTGCTGATTCATCTGCCAGCGTGGTGCATTCCGTTTCGAGCCGGATGTCCGTAGCATATCGGTCACGGTCGTTTTATCCAATTCACGGAGTCGTTCATGAAAATCAGCGAGATTGTGTGTCAGGTTCTGCGTGCCCAATCGGTCGAGGCAAAAACGGCTAGCTGTCAGGACGTGGTCCTCGTACGGGTTCGGGCGGACAACGGCCTGGAAGGGATCGGCGAAGCCGATGCTTCGCCCGAGGTCGTCAAAGCCGTCGTCGATGCGCCGTTCAGCCACAACATCGCCTGTGGACTGCGCGAAGTGCTCGTCGGCGAAAACCCGTTGGAGACCGATCGACTCTGGCAGAAGATGTTCGACTCGACCGTCTATTTCGGACGAACTAGCGTCACCATCGCCGCCATGAGCGCCGTCGACATGGCGTTGTGGGACCTGAAGGGAAAACTGTTCGGCGAGCCGATTCACCGGTTACTTGGTGGAAAACGGCACGAGCGGATCAGGGCGTATGCGTCGATCCTGTTCGGCCGCGACGGCCGCGAAACCGCCGACATTGGCCGCCGCTGGGTCGAGGCGGGTTACACCGCGGTCAAATTCGGCTGGGAGCCGATGGGCGAAAGCGAACCGCTCGACCTGGAACTGGTTCACGGCGCTCGTGAAGGAATTGGCGATGCCACGCTGCTGATCGACGCCGGTTGTGTCTGGGATGCCCGCACCGCGCTGCGCCGGGCTGCCGCGTTCGCTGAAGACAACGTCGAATGGCTCGAAGAACCGCTCCGGCAAAGCGACGTCGACGGGTACGTCTGGCTGCGGGACCGATCGCCCATACCCATTGCTGGCGGGGAGGGGGAATGCGGCCGCGAGTCGTTTCGACCGCTCATCGACCGGCGGGCGCTCGACGTCTATCAAGTCGATTTGTCCCGCACTGGATTCACCGATGCCGCCTATATCCGCCAGCGCGTGGAAGAAATAGGCGGGCGGCTGTGCAATCACTGTTACACCAGCCCGATCACCGTGGCCGCCAGCCTGCACTGGCTTTGTACCTGCCGCGATGCCTTCCTGTTCGAGGACTGCGTGGAAGACGTCCCGATGCGTCACAATCTGACAATCGAGCGGATGCAGGCCAACGGGGGCTGGATCGAGGTGCCAGAGAGTCCTGGTCTGGGCGTGACGCTCAACGAGGAGTTCGTCGCCGCTCATCTGGTGAGCGAATCGCGGTAGAAGACCGGCGGGCTTAGTCACACAATTTTCTCGATTACCTCGCCGTGAATCAGCGTCAGACGTTCCTTACGTCCCTGGTGCTGGTAGCTGAGCTGGTCCTGTTCGAGGCCGAGCTGGTGCAGAATTGTGGTATGAATGTCCCGGAAATGATGCGGCTGTTCGACGGCCCTGAGTCCGATGGCGTCAGTCGCGCCGACGGTCTGCCCCCCTTTCACGCCTCCGCCGGCCATCCACATACTGAATCCGACGTTGTGATGGTCGCGGCCCTTGCCGCCTTGTGCTTCGGGTGAGCGGCCGAACTCGCCGCCCCAAAGCAGAAGCGTGCTGTCGAGCAGACCGCGACGTTTCAAATCTGTGATCAAGCCGGCAACCGGCCGATCGGTCTCAGCGGCCATCCGCAGATGGTTTTCTTCGATGTCGCCGTGGGCATCCCACTGCAAATTACCCGGCCCGCCGCCCGAGACCACGACTGTAAACCGCACGCCTTTCTCCACCAGTCGCCGCGCCAGCAGGCAGCGTCGGCCGTAATCGTCGGTCGGTTCTCGGCCGACGCCGTACAGCTCCAGCGTTTCCTTCGTCTCGCCAGACAAGTTGAAGACGTCGGGCGCTTCGGTCTGCATTTTGAACGCCAGTTCGTAGGCGCGAATGCGGGCCGCCAACTCGTCGTCGTTCGAATCAAGCTGCGATTCGTTGAGCCGCCGAATTAGCTCGATCGTTTTCCGTCTCTCATCGAGTGAAACACCATGCGGCAGTTCGAGGTTGCGGACCGGTTTCGGGCCTGAGGCGAACATGGTCGGCTGATAAACGGCCGGCAGAAAGCCGTTGCCGTACATCGGCTGGCCCGCCTCCAGCGCCCCGTCAGGGTCGGGCATGACCACGTAGGCCGGCAGCGATTCGCTCTCACAGCCCAGACCGTACATTGCCCATGACCCCATACTCGGGAAGCCGGGAAAAATTCGCCCGCTGAACAGCTCGTATTGCGCCGCCGAATGCACCACCCGGTCGCCTAAGCAAGAACGGATAACCGCGATGTCGTCGATACACTGGGCCGTGTGAGGAAACAGATCCGAAACTTCGACACCGCATTCGCCATACTTATTGAACGTTCGTTTCGTGCCGAGCAGCTTGGCCCCGGCTTTGATCTGTTGATACTTGGCCTCGCCGAACGATTTGGGTTTCGGCTGGCCGCTCAGTTTGTTTAAGAGCGGTTTGGGGTCCCAAGTTTCAACCTGGCTAGGTCCGCCCGACATGAACAAAAAGATGACCGAACGGGCCGGGGCGTGCCTTAGATGCGGCGGCTTCGGCGCGAGTGGATCCTTGCCGGCCGCCCGTGCCCGTTCTTTATCGAGCATCGAAACCAGTGCCAGCGACCCGAATCCGCAGAAAGCGTCTTGTAGAAAATGACGACGTCCGCAACCGGCTGAAAACTCGGAAAGCATTTGTTTCATCCGCTCGACTCGTGGTTGCAATCGTGCTCACAGGGGCCAATCCCGAAGAATTCGTTCGGTTTCTTCGGCGTGTTGACTTTCATTCCACACAACGTCTTCCAATTGTAGCACCAATCCCATTGCGATGGCCCATGAATAGCGAATTCCGAGCGGAGATTTTTCTCTCGTACCGGAAAAATAGCTACATCTGAAACGATCTCGTGATGTCGGTGGCTGGACATCCGGTGGTCCAGTCGGTAAACGAGGGAACTGATCTTTGACGAGCACGATCTCTGTTCGGCGCTCGGCTGCGCCGGTTGGTGACTTCAAAGTTTCGGTTTCTTTCC
>CAUZTK010000008.1:0-29938 GCA_963582395.1 Planctomycetota bacterium
GCTGTGCCACACGCCATCGCTTCGAGATTTACGTTGGGAAACGGTTCATACGCTGTCGGGAGCAGAAACAGGTCTCCGGCACCATAGTACCGCTGGATGTTCTCCCGCCGGCCGGCGAAAATAACGCGACCCTCAACCCCGAAGTCGTGCGCAATGCGGCGAAACTTTTGCGCCGGTCCACTGCCGAGCACCAACAACCGCGAATCCCGTTGCCGTGCCGTTCTCATCGCCTGCAGGATGGTCCGCAGCCCTTTCCCCTGAAAGTCCATCGAAGCAAAAATCAGCAGCGGCTCGTCCCGCTGCAAACCGAGCTCGGCCCGCACTTGGCCGGCCGACTCCCGAACGCCGGGGTGAAACAGGCCAGTATCGACGCCGTTGTAAATCGTGCGGATCTTTTCTTCGGAAATGCCGTAATAAGAGACGACCAGTTTTCGGTCCAACTGAGACTGCGTCACAATCCGCCGCACCTGCTGGGATCGATAGATCGTCCGTTCCAGGGCGATTAATGTTCGATGCCGCGGGTTGAGCGATTGCAGGGCTCGGCTGAGAGGGTTGCCGTAATAAACCCTCAACCAGTGCGGTTGCAGCCGCTCGGTCACGCGGACGACGTCGAGTCCAAACGATCGCCCGAGTCCGTACACGACGTCGAAACGCCGTCGGCGAACGGCGTGGCCGCAGTTTTCCGCGAAGGAACGATTGCTCGTCCACGAGGTCCAGCGGTTCACATGTACCGGGATAAAATCGACTTCCGCAGCAAGATCGTCATCAATCGACTCGCCGACGACCGTCACGTCGTGTCCCACCGTTTTGAGCCGACGCGCCAAATTCACACAGTAGCGCTCAGAGCCTCCGTGCCGGAGCGAATAGCGTCGTTTGACGAGCGCGATCTTCATGGGTAGGTCACTGTTAAACAGGTCGGTTACGCTGCGGCGGACGAACGGTTTCCGAGCAAACCGACAACGGCCGAATAGACCTGCGCGACCGACAGATCGCGCATGCACTTGTGATGTTCGAGCGGACAGACCCGCCGCTGACAGGGGCCGCAATCGACGTCGAGCTGCAAATGCACTGCTTTTGGAGAGAACGTTTCGCTCCAGGCGATGTGCGTCGGTCCGAACAGTGTGACGACCGGGACACCAAACGGCGGTGCAAAATGCCGAGGACCCGAATCGGTCGTGACCAGCAGCTTACAGGACTTGACCGCCGCCTTGGCCAGTCCGAGGCTCAGCGTCACATCGGCCAGCGTCACAACATGGGGATGGTTGGCACGGCACACAATTTCGCGGGCCGTCTGGATTTCCGCCGGTCCGCACAACACCAGCACACTCTGGTCGAGATCACCGGCGATGCGGGCGGCGAGGTCTCCGAACGATGAAGTGGGCCAATGTTTCGCCGAGCCAAACGCGCCCCCAGGGTTCAGGCAGACGACGCCGGCCTTTCTCAATTGTGGATCGTACCGTTCCCAGAAGCGATCGAGCTGTTGTTCGTCTTGCGGAAGAATGGCGAGCTCCATTTGCCGTGAGAGACGGCTGCAACCCAGCTGCGCCGCCAGTCGAAGATACTCATCAATGACCGGGTGCGGGACTTTCCGGGATCGGGGCCGTACCGGATCGGTTAGCAACAGTCGGCGGGCATTGCGGTCGAAGCCGATTCGGCGTTTCGCTCCCGAAAGCCAAGCCAGCCAGCCACTGCGGAGCGAATTGGGAAGCAGCAAAGCGACGTCGAAGCGTTCCGAGCGCAGCCGCTGCACGAATCGCCGACCGCGATTTTCCCGGACCGTCCCGCGAGGATCGTGCAGCAACAGCCGATCCACTGTTTCCAGCCCCGCCAGCACGTCAGCGACATAGGGCCGGACGACCGCGACAATCTCGGCCTGCGTGAACTTGTCCCGCACGGCTCTCAGGGTGGGCGTTGCCATCACCGCGTCGCCGATCCAATTGGGAAGGAATACGGCGATTTTCATCCCGCTTTCCGCATCGAGGGCTCGTTGGAAATCGGCACCGTCGGCGAGTCAGCCGGGCTGCGGAGCTGCCGGAGAATTTCGGTCGTCGAGACACCTGGCACAACCCCCAGCGCTTTCACCTGACCGCCGTACGACTCCACCACCTCCCGGCCGACAATCTCTTCTGGGCAATAGGTGCCCCCTTTAACCAGCAGGTCGGGCTTCAGGTGGCTCAGCAGCAGGTGCGGCGTCGGTTCGTTGAAGACGACCACATAATCAACCGCCTCCAGTGCTGCCAGCATTGTTGCACGGTGTTTCTGCGAAAAGAGCGGACGGCCGGCGGCCTTGTTGAGCCGGCGGACACTCTCGTCGCTGTTGAGCGCGACAATCAGACAGTCCCCTTCGCGGGCCGCCTGTTCAAGAGAGGTGACGTGGCCCACGTGCAACAGGTCGAAGCATCCATTGGTGAACACCACCCTCTGTCTGGCCTGCTTCCGGGCCGCGACCTGCTGCTGCAACTCGTCCGCGCTGCAAATCTTGTCGTTCGACGTTCGCCCGCCGGAGGCCAGATCTGCCAGAATTTCTTTGCGGCTGATGGCGACCACGCCGATCTGCTCGACCTCCAGTCCGCCGGCAATGTTTGCCAGTCTGGCCAAATCGGCGGGTGCCACTCCGGCTGCCGCCCCAATTCCAATGGCGGCCAGCACCATGTCGCCGGCACCGGTGATATCGTAGACTTCGCGTTTGCGAGTGGGAAACAGCTCGGCCGGTCCGTTGGGCCGAACCAGCACAATCCCGTCGCTGTCGAGCGTGACAAACACATGCTTCAGCTTCAGTTGCCGGCAGAGAGCACGCCCCGCCTCGATCGCATCCTCGGGCGTCTCGATTGCCCGCCGGGTCGCGCGGCTGGTTTCCAACCGATTCGGTGTGATCGCGGTTGCGGCGGAATAATGTCGATAATCGGCCGAACAGGCGGGATCGACGATGACCGGAACATCGGCGTCTCGGCTCGCCGCTATCAGCCGCGATAATACCTCAGGCGTGCAGACTCCCTTCGCATAGTCCGAAATGAGCACACATTGATGCTCCGGTACCCGTGGCAAAATGCTCTCGAGCAGAGCCTGGGTGACGTCGGCGTCGAGCGGTGTCCGCACTTCTCGATCCACGCGCAGCATCTGATGCGGGTGCCGATGTTGGACTCGGCCGAGGTATCTCTGCTTGAGGGTTGTCGGGCGAGCGGGATCGGAAATCAGCCCGGCGCAGTCGACGCCGATCGCCTGAAGATCTTGGCGGATCAGTTGACCGTCGGCATCGGCACCGACGACACCCGCCATGGTGACCTCCGCCTCCAGCCCGCGGAGCATGTTAGCCACGTTGGCGGCTCCACCCAGACGGTTCTCCTGACGCTGTTCGCAGAGCAGAATAACTGGGGCTTCCTGGCTAATCCGGTCGGCATCGCCCCAGATGTAGCGATCCAGAATCAGGTCGCCGAGCACGAGAATTCGCGGGCGGCCCAGACGTTGTACGACGTCGATCAGATGGTACGACATGCCGATTCACAATCCGTTGCGTGAATTTCGCGGTCCGTCGCGAAACGTGGTTCCGGGATTATCGCGACCGCTGCCTAAAATAATACTCAAAACCCGAAAATGATGCCGATCTCGGCGATCTGAGTCAATGCCGATCGTCATTGAATCGGGCGATCGGCCTCACGGCTTCTGTAGATTTCTCCACACCGTTGGCGCAAAGGTGAGAAGCATCCCGCTGACCAGTCCGACGGCATGTGCCGTATTTGCGATGTGGTCAATACCACCCGTCATGCAAATAAACAGCCAGGCCATCATCCAAAAGACTGTATTGGGAGGCATGTACAAGCCGGCTTCGGGTTCGTAACGGCTTTTCATCCAAATATAACCGAACATCCCGAATACCACGCCCGACATGCCGCCGAAAAACGGGCCGCTACCCGGGTCCTGTAGGACGTTGGAAAGGTATTGCGCGGCGTTCGATAAGACGGCCATGGCAATGACCATCGCCAAGAACCGGGCCGTGCCGCGACGAATTTCGATAGCCGCTCCCAACTGCCGGAGCCAGAGCATATTGAACAGAATGTGCAACGGGCCGAAATGGAGAAAGATGGGCGTCACCAATCGCCAGATCTGGCCGTGAAGAACCGCTTGAAGCCCGTCCTTTGGAATCCATGTCGGCCGGCCGTTGCCCGTGTCCTTCACGGGAGCAATAAACAGATAGGAGAGCAGCGGTTCGGTCCGGTCGCAGGTGTTGAAGGACTGCGGCCAGTCTTTCCAGTCGGTTCCAACAATCAGCACGAAAAAACTGATCGAGATCAAAATCATCGTCGCCGGAGATCGAGCCGACATCGAACGGTTCCATCGCTGCCGCATGTTAACCGTGTTCTTTCGCCCCCGCCGACGTCGTTTCTCATCCTGACGACGTAAGTCGGACGCAGCCTGGGCCGCCTCGGCAAATTGCGGATCGTCCCGCTTTTCGACGAATGTGTCGAGTTCCTGCTTCGCCTGTTCGACGTGGTCTTCGTCGTGAATCCAGATCAACCAGCCGTCGTCCGCCTCATCGACGGTTGTTTTCATGCCGCGGGTCAGCAAATAGTCCTGGAACGTTTGTGCGTCCTCTGCGCTCGGTAATGTGCCAATCTGTCGCATCCAACGCGGTCCTTTCTGGGCTGTGCGGCACAATTAGCCGCCAGCGACAACTCTTCCCTGTTACGCATGCAGCTCGATTAGGTCCCGATCACACAGCCGGTGGTCACGGCCGACGGTTTGGCCGTCGTGGGTGCTCGTTCCCCAGATGCGGGCAAATTTCAGCGACTTGGCCAATTCCCCGTGCACCTGCTGCGCAAGATCTTCGATCGTCCCTCCGTTCGGAATTGTAAACGGAGAGCTGTAATCGGCCGCCTTTCCGGGTGCCTTGGTGTAGACGCGAATGGCATCCAACAACCGATAAATGACGCCGCGCAGCTTTTCCCTCGACTCCGGACGACCCAACTCGACTTTGTACGTTTCAAACTCCGTCGGCACCACTTCTCGGAAATATTCGAGCCGGTCGTCGCAGCCGGGGTCATCACCGCGTGTGACGACCAGCAGCGTCTTGACTCTGATGACGGAGAAGTCCCCGTCTACGAAACCAGACTCGCTGGCCAAAAACGTTTTACGCGACTGCAGTTGTCCGATCACCGCGGCGGTTTCGTCGGGGGCATCGTCGGAGCTACCGTCCAGACACAGCAGCGCCTCGTCTGCCGCCCGAACCATGCTGGTGAGGTACGGATCGATGTGGCTGGTGGTGATCGGCGGGGTGTCGATCAACTGGGCGGTCACGTCTTCCCAGGGCATCATGCCGGGGGTTGGTTCATGGGTTGTGAACGGATACGCAGCCACGTCGGGTTGTGCTTTCGTCAATTCGGCGACAATCCGACTTTTGCCCGAATTCGGGGCCCCAATCAGCACCACCTGCCCCGCTCCCTGCCGTGGAATGCGGTAGCTGCGACCTTTTTTGGGTGACTTCTTCTCCGCCGCGAGTTCCGCCCGCGCTGCTTTGAGGCGTTTTTTCAGGTCAGCTTGAAGATGGTCGGTCCCCTTGTGCTTGGGAATCAACCGCAGCATCTCCTGCAAACACTCGACCTCTTCCTCGGGCGTTTGTGCCTTGCGGTATTTGGCTTCCGCCTTCTGATATTGGGGAGTGAGATTCGCGGGCATCGGAAACCGCACAGTTATTTTGAAAGATCACTTCGTACAACAGGGGCCAGCTAGCGCAGACCGTCTAGCCCCTGATTGAGTCGTCGGCCACACTCGTTTGACCAGGGGGCTGACGCCCCCCACTCGCCGATCATATCGACCTAGCGATTGCCACTGCGCGATACAGATTTATTTTCAGCCCGCGGGTCGCGGGGCGTCAGTTCGTTGAAACGGCTGGTTTCCAAAAACGCGAACAGGTCGATGATCTCCTGTGGCTTCAGGTCTTTCAGCGCGCCGACCGGCATCACAGAAACCTTGGACCTCGAGATCTGTTCGATGTCGTTTTTCGGGATTTCCAGCCGCGTCGCATTCTGCAAAATCAGGACCAGCTTGTTCTCGCCGCCGACCCCGGGGATCGGCATGCCGTTGTGGACCAATCCGCCCAGGGTCACAACTGTCTGCATGCGATATTGATCGGAAATGACCTGCGAGGGATAGATCAGCGATTCGATGATCTCCTTACGCTGAAACCGCCGCCGCAGCGACGTCAGATCGGGACCGACGGTTTCTCCCTCCTTCAGAAAGCGGTGACATTTGATGCAATTGGCCTTGGTGAAAACCAGCCGGCCCCGCTGTGGGTCACCGCCGCGACCTTTCTCGCTTTGTTCCAGCAACGCGTACAATTGCTGGAAGGTGTACTTCGCATTTTTGACGTCATCTTGGGGGAGTTCTGCGGGAGGGGCCTCCGGAAACTTGTCGATGTACCATTTGCGGTAATGGGTCAGGGCCGCCTGCACGTTCTGGCCGGCACTGTGTTTGCTGCCGGTCCAGCGCTCTAGAAGTCGGACCGCGACCAGGCCACCCTGATTGCGGAGCTTCAGCCCAGCGAGAAGGACCCCGCGAAATTCGTCCGCCTGTTCCGGATGGCGGTCGATTTGGCCGAGAGCGCCGAGACAAAGCTGCATGGTGGTCGGGTCGGCAAATTGCAGCGTCCGCATGAGCAGCGACCAGTCGCCGGCGGTC
Source organism: Planctomycetota bacterium (assembly GCA_963582395.1). Taxonomy (GTDB): domain Bacteria; phylum Planctomycetota; class Planctomycetia; order Planctomycetales; family Planctomycetaceae; genus CAUZTK01. Next base: position 6,673 of record CAUZTK010000008.1, read on the forward strand.
GGCCGTTGGGAGACCGCGCGGGCCAGTTGTTCGCGGCGGTCGGGATTTGTCTCGTACAACTGTCGCAGCGCTAATCGGGCATCGGCCGCGGCGCTGCGTCCCAGCGCTTCGATGGCCAAAGTCACGAGTTCTTCGCGGCCGCACTGACCAGCATCGTCGGTGTCGTTGAGAATTGCCCCGATCACTTCTTCGTAATTGTCAACTTGGCTCGGATTGCTGTTACGGATCAGCAACCCGGCGGCGAAGGGCCGTTCTTGCCACGTCGTCAAGAATTGCTTGCGTTCGTCGGGCTGAAATTGATGCAGGCTTCCGCCCACGATGTTGGCGATATAGGGAACCATGCTATTGCCCCCCTCCCAGTCACGCGTGGTTTCGTACCAGTCGAGCAGTCGGCGTTTCAGGTTGGCGTTCCAGCCCACTCTCAGATAGCGAAGTGTGAGCACGTAGTGGATTTGCTGCGCCGGCGTTTCAGCGGTCTCCAGGGCCCGAACAATTTTTGCGGCGGCTCCGCGATGCTGCAGGAACGCCAGAATCCGCGCCGTTTCCGCATCGACGGCGGCATTGCTGGTGGGAAAGTCGTTGAGCAGTTTTTGCGAGATGTCACCGAGCACGTTGTTGCGGGCACCGCGTGCTAGTGTCAATTCGATCATGCGCAGGACTTCAAGTTTTCGCTCATCGGAAAGTGGGCCGCGTTTCCCGCCCAGCAGTTCCCATTCGACGCGGAGCGCCGTGTCGGCGTCGAAGTCGTCACCCAGCGCACGGAAGAGCGCCAGCAAACCATGGGTGACAATCGGCGTTTCCTGATGCGCGAGGATCGACGCCTGTTTGACCGCCAGTTGCGGATCGCGTTCCAACAGCAGCCGCGCGGCAAAGCGGACCCAGCGGTCGTCGCTGCTGAGCAGTTCAAGCAACTCGGCGCCGTCCGGCGGTGAAATTCCGCTGCGGATCAAAGCTTCGCAGACCCGCCGTTGGACGAGTGGGTGTTGCTCATCCTGCAACAGCTTCGTCAGAGCCTCTTCGACCTCTGCGCCCTGATGTTCCCCCAGCAGAAAGACCGCGAAGGCGCGAACTGCGGGATCGACATCTTTCGTTGCGCCGATGAGTCGGTCGCTCGTCGGTTTCGGCCCAAACTGAGACAGCAGGGTCAGCGCCCGGATTTTCTGATTCGGCGGGCCGTCGTCGATGACAGCCGAGAGTGCTTCCTGCCACTCGTTCCCCGCCGTCTGTTTGACACGGGTCACGAGTTCCCGCGCCCAGGCCGAAGAAATCTGCGGCAGCAGCAGCACGTCATTGACGGACTCGGCGGAGGCCGTCCGCGACGGACCATCAGAATACGTGAGGCGGTAAATCCCGCCCTCGGTGCGTCGCCCGCCAGTCGAGAAGACCATCGACCCGTCGCGGTCGATCTCGATATCTGAGACGTTGAGCGGGTTGCCGGTGACGAGGTTCTCGAAGGTGCCGGTGTACGTTGCTCCCTGGGGTTTCAGGGACACAGCGATGATGCGGCCCATCGACCAGTCGCAGACGAGAAATGAGCCGCGGTATTTTTCCGGAAACTGCCGATGCTCGTAAAAGATGACACCGGTCGGTGACCCACGGCCGATGTTGACCGTGCCCGGCAGCGAGTCGAAATAAACTTCAGGCCACTTGGCCGCTCCGCTACGCCAGCCGAATTCGGCACCCGGAATACAGTGATTGACTCGCACCGGCCGATACCACGGCATCCCGACGTCCCATTCCATGTCGCTATCGAAGGTGAACAGGTCTCCCTTCGAGTTCAAGGCGAAGTCGTATGCGTTGCGGAACCCGGCCGCCTCGCACCACCATTTATTCCCGTCGGGCGTAAATCGCCAGATGGTCCCTCCCGGGACCGGAATGCCCCGGGCGTGGCCCCGGGCATCCTCGAATTTCGGTGTCAGCAGATAGCCCTCGTAGGAACCGCGGACCGGCGTGGTTGGTTCCGGTTCGGCGGTGACCCAGGCGTGGTTGCCCATGTTGTGATACAGCCAGCCGTCGGGACCAAACACCACATTGTGTGGACCGTGCTCGCCCATGCCCCCTTTGTGCGCATAGATGTGGACAACCTCGTCGGCGCGGTCGTCGTGGTCCCGGTCGGGCAGCCGGTAAATTCCAGTTCCTTGGGGACCCGTGCCGACGGCGTAGAGATCATCGAAGACCTGACACAGGCCCTGGCAATTGGTCAGTTGGTCGCTGTATTGGACGGCCTTGTCGTAGGTCCCATCGCCGTTCTCGTCGATGACGCTCAGAATCGGACCCTTTTCGCGCGAGACGATCAACCGGCCGCGATTTCCCCATGTGATGGCGACGACAGAACCGACCAGGTCCGGTTCTGCGATCCGTTTCAGCTCAAACCCGTCGGCCACGGCGAAACGATCGAGATCCGTCTCCGTCAGCGCGATCGATTTCCAGGGCGAGTCGCCATGCCGACCGATGACCTTGACTGGTTTCCAAGCCGTCGCATCAAACCTCGGTCGTTTCCAGGTATCGTCCTTTGGGGCGACCCGTGTCGCCCGCCACTTGGGACCGCTGTCGAACCCGATACTGCCTCCTCCCTGCCCACGAACTTCACCGTCGACAAACAACCCCGCCTTACTGTTTTTGTTGGTAGCCTCGATGGCGATGACGTTCGGTCCTCGTCCGATAAAGCCGTTGAGGTTAAAACGATACAGTTTTTCGCTACCTCCTTGGCCCACCTTTTTTCCGTTGACCCAGAGCACAAAATGATCGTCGCAGATGAGACGGACCGCTCCGGTCGAAGGTTGATTGGCTCGGACCTCGCGATGAAACCAAACCTTACCGGCGGGCGTCGATTTCTCCGGATCGCCTTCGTCGAACCAGATCCATTGGGCATCGTCTTTCGACTGCGCGCGAGCCGTCAGACCGATGTTCAGCAAAATGGCAAACAAGACGGAAACCAGGCAACGCTTCATCGAAAAATTCCCCCCCAATGTTCGGACGACGATTACGATGTTTCGGTTGTTACCTATATTATCCCGCCCTCAAAGCGGTTGCAAAGTCGGTGCGGTTGTCAGTGGCAAGACCTATTCTCACTACTGACCACTGACAACTCACTCAGCGGGTCACGCCGACATAGAAGCTGAAGATTCGCGTTTCGTCGGCGTCTTGGCGGCTGATGGGGAAGGCCCAATCGAAAGCGAGGGGAACGGGGCCCATGGCCGGAATGGTGATCCGTAGACCAAACCCGACACTGACGCGGAACTCGTCGAAGGCCACGTCCTCTTCGACGGTTCCGAAATCGCTGAAGGCAACCGCCTGAATGGTTTCGTTGGCCAGCATCGGGAGCATGTACTCGACGCTGCCGATAGCCAGCCAGCGGCCGCCGATGACCGTACCGAATTGACGCGGACCGACGCCGCGAAACTCGAAGCCCCGAAACGTCTGGAACCCGCCGGCGAAGTAGCGCTCGAAGATCGGCGTTCCCTCGTCGACCCAGCCCAACTGCCCGCCGACTGAGACAATGTGCCGCCCTCCACCGTCCGGCCGGCTGAAGACGGTAAAGTACTGTCTGGCTTCGAACTCAGCTCGGGGATAGTCGAAATCACCGAAGGCCTGCTCGAAACTCAAGTCGATCTTGTGTCCCTCGCCCGGTAGGAATGCAGAATCGCGGGTGTCGTGTGTCCCGGTGAGGCGGATCGTCGAGAGCCGGTTCGTCCCGACCGACGCGGCCAACAGGGCGGGGGTCGGAAAGTCAGGATTGGTCAGCTCGATGTTCTCCAACCGCAGGGCGCTGGTCAGCGAAACCACCGGCGTAAACTGCCGGCCGACGCTCAACCGGCCACCGGTCCGCTCTTCGTCCCAGTCTGGAAAGAACCGATTGTAGAAAAAACCGCTGACGCCCAAGCTGTAATTGGTATCCAAAAAGTAAGGATCGGTCCAGTTGACGAGGTAGCGGCTGACAATGTTTCCGGGAACGGCTTCGGCCCGAAACCTCTGTCCGGCCCCCCGCCACGCCGTGCCGTTGATGAGGTCCCGCAGACTTGTGGGCGGCCTGAGGATGTCGAAGTTCTGCTCGGTCAGCACAATCGAGCCGACAACGCCGGCGTCGCTGTTGACGCCCACGCCGAACATCAGCCGGCCGGTACGGGCTTCGGTCGCGTGAAAGATAATGTCGACCTCTTCCTCGGTCAGCGGTTGATATAGCGGGTCTGTCAGCGGGTTGCCCTGCGGATTGTTCCCGAAAAATGGCATGCCGGGCCGTTCCAGCGGTCCCGGATTCTCGAAGCTCTGCCCGCGGAAATCGATGTCCCGCCGTTCGACGGCCGGTGCAACCGGCTGCACGAAGTCGGTCCGCGCCGGTGGTCCACTTATTCGTCGCCGCGGCTGCCGAGTCGTCGCAGCAGTCTGCCGCCGTTGCGAGCCGGATAGCGAGTGACCCGTACCGGGAAACGACGGCTCAGCGCTTTGACCCCGAACGGTCCGGGTCCGGCTGGGGGAGTCATTTTTGTTGACGCGCGTCACCTGCACGCGGACACCGTTTTGCGGACCGCGCTCGAACACGCCGACGCCCGCAATCCGCCGCTCGGCCCGTCGAATTTGTCTGGGATCTGCGAGGTCCCCCGGAAAAATCAGGGAATTGTTCAACACGACCGACCGCTTTGTGTGCGGGTTGTCGCCATTGATGACGACGTCGATTCGGCGAATGCGATAGACGCGGTCTTCATCGATCCGGTAGACCAGATCGGCGACGCCCGGCTCTTCGAGGAAGACCGGCACTGCCTCGACCTTGGCAAACAACCGCCCCAGCTTGCCGTAGCGGTTCTTGAGCTTGGCGACGTCCTTGTTCAAAAAACGAGTATTGAAGTAATCGCCTTCGACGAGTTCCATGTCGGCCTTGAGTTGTTCGGCCGAATAAATGTTGTTGCCCAGGACTTTGACGTTGCGGATCTTAAAACGCTGACCCTCATTGATGACATACTCGATTCGAGCGTGCGAACGTTTTTTGTTGAAAGTCACGTCGTGGTCGATTTCGACGTCGAAATAGCCGAGATTGTGGTAATACTGCCGCAGCGATGCGGTGTCGTCGGGAATGGTTCCCGGATCGTAAATTCCGCCGATCAACCAGAGGACGGCCGTTTTCGTTCGGAGTTTTGTCTTCAACAACGGACCGCTGAAGGCGTCGTTCCCGGTAAACTTGATCCGGGTGACTCGGACTTTCGGACCTTCCTCGATTTCGAAGATGATCTCGCGGTCGTTCTTGTCGTCCCCCTTCACAAGTTTGACCGTGGCAGAGGTGTAGCCCCGTTCGTGGTAGTACTCTTCGATCCGGTGGGCCGATTCGCGGTTGGCGCTGACGTCGAACGGGCTCCCCTCCTTCAGACCCGTGCGGGCAGCCAACTGCTTCGTTTTAATTTTCTTATTGCCGCGGTATTCAACCGACATCACGACCGGTCGTTCCAGCACGCGAAAAATGATGACCAATCCTTCGTCAGTCGCGCGGTAACGCGGCTCGATGCTGAAGAACCACCGAGTACGGTACAGGCTTTGCACGTCTTCCCGGATCTGGCTCTGCACCGGAGGACGTCCCGGCCGGGTTTTGATGAATTTGGCGATCGCCTCGGCCGGAATCGTCACGTTGCCTTCAATCCGCACGTCGACGATGGGTTCGTCGGGCGTCGGAAATGTTGTCCCCTCGGCTCGAGGGGGCAACGGAGGATCCTGGGCCTGCGCGGGCGAGAACCAGCTCGGATCACTCCCGAGAATCAGCGCGGCACACGAACAAATCATGGATAGCGCCAGCATGCCGCGCCGCCAGTGGCAGAGAGCCCGGCCAACACAATCCAAGCGGCGGGTGTCGCCGAAGACACCGTTCATAACGTTCAATTCCCGCTGAGAAGAACGGATCTGAGAAGAACGGAGAGGGGTCGTGAAAATCGAGATGACTGAGATGTGGTGTGAAGGCGATCCGCGCGCCGGGAAGCACGCGAACAGGTCGTTCCGACGCGGTGTGGCCGGACATCCGCCCGTCATCAACGCCGTTGTTGCACGAACTCCCGCACGCGCTGCTTTCGGGCGGGGACGGAATAACGAAATCGCCTCAGCGAAGCAAGACGAGTTCGGACGACGACGTGAATATGATTTAGTTTGGGTAACTTGGGAGACTTGACAGTGAGGTCGGTCTGCAGACGCGCCGTGTTTATTGCAGATGCCGATGCTGCTCCGAAGGTTCAGCTAGGTCAATTCGAGTGGGAACCGATCAACCTGTGAGTCTAACTAATCGGCAGGTGATGCAGCCTCCGATGGGAGTTCTTCAACGCGCATGACGTGGATCAGGGCGACGTGCTGCAGGCGATCTGGCACGCCGTTGTTCCCGCCGACTCCCAAGACGACGCGTGAACGAAGCACGATGATCTGGCCGGGATGCCAAACCTCCTACGTCTGCCCTTCCGTAGTATGGATCCGCAACGGAACAAATGGCCGGTTACGGAGTAATTCAAGCAGGTCTTCCGGTCTCATGACTCGAATGCTCGCCAAATCTGAGGTAAGGCACCGGCTCTACCGTTACCGAACCGCTCGATCAACACTTTCAAATTATCAACCGCGGATCTCCGATACCAGCACAATTCCGAGTCAATGAAGGACTGCTTCCGCTGCGGAACGAATCGACGGCCGGCTGGACTATGCCAGTGCAGCACCAATTCGATAAATCACCTCGGTGTCCAGAACTTGGTCGTTTTCCTCGAACAGCTTCTGGAGTGCGGCTTTATGGATTTTCATCTTTCTGCCGCCGATACCGATCGCCCCGTAACAAATCGCACCGTTTCGCTCGACGGCTCGATCGGTCATTTCGACCCCCGTCAGACCGAACGGCGGGACGGCGTTCAAGTCAATCGCGACTTTCAACGTGCGGATCGACCGGCGGCGCTCCGCGGGCAGCAGTTCGACACCTGCGGCGCCTGCGGCGATGATGACCACAACGTCTCGGCAGGCCGACTCCAGTCCTCCGTTTGAGGCGGTTTCGCAGGCCGTCAACCTTGCGCTGGGAACGGCGGCGGCAACCGCATCGCAGGTCTGTTTTGCGCGCTGCAGCGACCGAGACGCCACCCGTACGCTGGCCCCCTCCATCGCCAGCAGTTGAACGGCTCGCTGTCCGACCGGTCCGGTAGCCGCCAGCACCAAAGCCCCGGTGCCGCTGAGGGAAACGTGTTTGCGGGCGGCGAGCACGGCGGCAGCGGCGGTTGAGTTCGACCCGTTAGAATCCACCATCACTGAAACACGAACTGGGCCGAAAAAGGTCTCCGTTACCGCTTCCAACAGCTTCTCCCCCGCCGTCACGTCAGCGCCGCCGATGAAAATTGCGGTGCTGTTCAGGTCCTGCGGACCGCGGGTAAACATCGCGCCGTGTACCAGCGGCTCGATGTCCTGCGGCGTGACAGCCCCATAGCTGAAAACCTCGTCGATTCCCGCATCGACGGCAACCACCCGGTCGAACGTGCTCGGATGCGGATCGGTGTCGAGCTGAATGAGGATTCGTCGCATGGATGGACAGCGAGAGTTGTCAATAGTCAGTTGTTAGTGGTCAGTTGTCAGTCGTGTTGATACTGTGCATCAAGGAACCTTGTAGAACGGGTGCGGAGACGGCTTCGCTTTCTGCGCGCAGACTGACTGGTTGAGGACCAAATCGCAGTTTAGACGCCCGAAAACGGATGCTTGGCGTCGGCTTTCTTGGCCAGCATTTCGTCGGCGCTTGGGTCATCCTTCATGGCTCGGGCGATGGACAGCTTTGTGGCTTCGTAGTTGTACTCGTAGATCTTCTTGTCGTCTTCCGCCTCCCAGTGGATGAAGACGCCACAGACGATCACCAGGTTTTCGGCCTGGTCTTTGGGAATCACGCCCTCTCCGACGCTGTCGGCGACCGCTTTCGCGACGGCAAACTGGGCAGGTCCGAACATCTGCACCGCCTGTTTGGCCCCTTTGATCGTCACCTTGGTGATCAACACCGTTGCAGGTTTGACCGCCAGGTTCGGCTCGAGCACAGCCAGCAAATTGCTGTGGCCGGCCGTCTGACTGGACAGAGCGGTTGCAAACGCCTGGCCGACCGGTCCATTCTTGTCGCCGATGAGCAGATCGATGTGTGCCACTTCATTTCCATCGCCGATCAGAGCTTCTCCGATGTGCATCGACATGTTGTGTTCTCCTGTCTAGTGTCGATTGACGGTTGACGAGTCACGAATGACGATTGTGTCTCGACGAAATGCGATTGTCAATCCGCCGTTCTCGAAAGGTGATCGGAAATTCGATGAAGCCAGTTTTAATCTTCGGCGCCAGCGCGCGGGCCGCAGCGCAGTCGGCCATCCGTGCCGGCATGCGTCCGATCTGCTCTGACCTGTTTGCCGACCTCGACCTGCGGGAAATGGCCGAAGTCCTGCCCGCAGTGCGCTATCCGCACGATCTTCCCCAAATCGCCGAACGAGTGCCGACCGGCCCATGGATGTATACCGGTGCGCTGGAGAACTACCCGGAAATTATTTCCGCCGTTTCGTCCCAGCATCGGTTGTGGGGGAACCCGGTGGAAGTTGTGGATCGAGTTCGAGACCCGTTCCTGGTGTACGCGCTGTTGCACAACGCCGGGTTGCCTGCTGTCGACGTCCGTCGACAATCGAAGCCGCCGCCCGCCGATGGGAGCTGGATGATCAAGCCAATCCGCAGCGCGGGCGGACGCGGCATACGGGTTTGGAATGAAGCCGCCGCCGGGGCGGGCGCCCTCGACGAACCTCACTATTTCCAACAAAAGCTTGACGGCACATCGATCTCGGCCCTGTTTCTGGCGACGGCGCTCCGCTCGCGCCTTGTGGGGATCACGCGGCAATTTGTGGGGACCAAAATGCTCCACGCGCCGCGGTTCGGCTATTGCGGGTCGATCGGCCCGCTCGATCTCCCCACGCAGATCGTTCGGAAAATCAAACGGATGGGACAGGAGTTGACCGATGCGTGCCGGCTGCGCGGTCTGTTTGGCATCGACCTTGTTTGCGACGGAAAATCGGCCCGCTTGACCGAGGTCAACCCGCGCTACACAGCTTCCGTCGAGGTTCTGGAAAATGCCCTCCGGCTGCCGATGCTCGGTTGGCACGGTCGAACTTGCGAGGCGTTTGCCGACCCGCAGGCGGCATCGCGGCTCGATGACCAACTGAGTTCGCTATGCGAGCAAAAACAGCGGGACCGTTTCAACCGGACCGCCGGCAAAGCGATTCTCTACGCGAGCCGCAACCTCGATATTCCGCAGTTTGATGGCTCGGCGATTCCTCCGATCAGCGGGTTGTGGCCCCACCTGGCCGACATTCCCTCTCCCGGTTCGCTGATTCTCGCCGGTCGGCCGATTTGCACCATTCTGGCGGAGGGAAGCTGCCGGCGAAAATGCCTCAAACAACTCGTCGAGACGATTCGAATGGTCCGCACTTACATATCAACGCACAGTTATTCTTGAACCGCCGGCCACTCCTCGATAGAATCCAGGGCCAAGCGATCAAAAAAGTCTGCGGCCCTGATTTTCCAGTCATTGCAGCGCATGCCCAAGTCGACCGACATCCGCATCCTCGAAGCGACCTGCACCTTCGAATCGGTTCCATTTCGTGCACCGTTGAAGTTTGGCGGCCGAGTTGTCGAAAACACGTTTCTGCTCAACGTCAATGTCGCCGTCGAGAGCCGCAACGGACGTGACGCGGAAGGCACGGGCAGCATGCCTCTGGGCAATGTTTGGGCTTGGCCCTCGGGTAGCGTCTCGGTCGATCAGTCGGAAGAGGTGATGAAAAACTTCGCCGAGGCGGTGGTCGAGATCGCCAACGGCTATCCGGACTACGGCCATCCCATCGACATCGTCTATCAGCTCTCGGGCGAGTATGATCACTTGGGCAAGACGTTGACACGCCGGCTCAAACTGGACGAGGAAATGCCGGAACTCGCCCAACTGGTGGCGGCCAGCCCGTTCGACGCCGCCCTGCACGACGCCTTCGGGCGTGCACACAACCTGAACAGCTACCAGACGCTCTCCGCAGAGTTCATGAGTCATGATCTTTCGGAGTATCTCGACGAAAACTTCAAGGGGGAGTACCTCGACCAATACACCCTGCGGAAGCCGAAAGAGCGCATGCCGCTGTATCATCTGGTCGGTGCGCTGGACCCGCTGACTGCTACCGACGTTGAGCAGCCGATCGGCGACGGCCTGCCGGAAACGCTGGCCGAATGGATCGTCGCCGACGGGCTGACGCATTTGAAAATCAAGCTTGCCGGCGATGATCTCCAATGGGACGTCGACCGCGTGCTGGCCGTCGAACGGGTAACGGCCGAGGCCCAATCGGCCCGGGGTGTCGACACTTGGTTTTACTCGTGTGATTTTAACGAGAAGTGCGAGAACGTGGATTACGTGCTCGAGTTTCTCGGCCGCATCCGTGAGCAGAACCGGGCCCCCTTCGATCGCATTCAGTACATCGAGCAGCCGACCAACCGTGATTTGCAGGCCAACCCTGACAACAAGATGCACGAGGCGGCCAAGCTGAAGCCGGTCATCATTGACGAATCACTCGTCGATTACGACGCGCTGCTGCTCAGCCGCGAACTCGGTTATACCGGAGTGGCGCTGAAGACGTGCAAAGGTCAGACTGAATCGCTGCTGTTGGCGGCGGCGGCACAGAAATTCGAGATGTTCCTCTGTGTTCAAGATCTAACTTGCCCCGGTTATTCGTTCCTGCATTCGGCCAGTCTGGCTGCGAACATTCCGGGTGTGGCGGCCATTGAGGGCAACGGTCGGCAATATTGTCCCGGTCCGAACAGAAAATGGGCCAAAAAATATCCTGCGATGTTCCAAATCACCGACGGCACAGTCGGAACCGGGTCACTACGCGGCATGGGGTTGGGGTTCTGACAAAATGCCGCTTGCGGCTGAGCAGCCCGCTGGATTCGCTTCCTTGACTCTCTGCTAAGCCGCAAGCGACTCAGAGCAAGATTGGAAACACAGAAAGTCGAGAATCAAGGTCTACCAGTTGCGACCCTGAATCGACTGATGGGCCTGGAAATTCTGGAAACACAAAAGACCAAACATGATCCCCCCAAAGATTAACCCGATTTTTACGAATAAGAAGGCAATAAGACCGGAGACCACAATGGCAATTCGATGGGCCCAGAGCTGTCCGTCGCGAGGCCTCAACAGGTGGCAAACTTCCTCCGAGATGCGGCCGCCGTCCAGCGGTAAAACCGGTAACAGATTGACCAACCCCCACGCCAAGTTGATCCACACGAGATCTTGAACAACCCAGTCGGCCAAGGTCGTGGGACCAAGCGGGTGCAGATTGATGCCCGGTATCAATAGAACACCGAACACAACCCCGAACAGCAGAAACCCGGCTCCAGGACCGGCGAAGGAAATCAGGATCGAACGACCCGCGGTATGACCGCGAATCGGGTTGTAAGCGGCGTAGCCCCCGAAATGAAACAGAACGATTTCAGGCGGCCATCCAAACCACTTGGCTACGAGAGCATGTCCGAGTTCATGGACCAGAATTGAGACGAAAACGCAACAAACCCAGACGAAGACCAAGTCCAACCGTCCGGCACGCCATCCGAGCATTCCCGAAATCAACCAAAATGCTGGATGCACGCGGATCGGAATTCCGAACAGGGAAAACCGCAAGTCGTAGGGGGTCGAGTTGATCTGACCGAACATTCGTAAACGAGTCTTTCGTTCTCACCCGGCGTGGCTGGTTGGCTCGGCCACACCCAAACCGAGTTGCCGCTTGCGGCATAGCGGGCCACACAGACCCGTGAAATCTGCCTGTTTCTTGGGAAGTCACCCCGTTTTCTTGGGGATTTCACAAGGGGCCTAGCCCCGTTCTTGGTCGCACCACGACAATCGTGAGGATAGTTGCCGGCGGCGTTTCCAGTTGAACTGTAGCCGAGCCGTCTCAGCCTGACAATCGGGCCGTTGTCGCGCGGCCAGCGAACAACGCAGATTTTCAGTTTTTGGGTCGATCTGCTACAACCTATCTGAATCGAGTTCGACCCATCACGTTTCAACTTTCGGAGCGTTCCATGACGATCGCGCTTGAGAAAATTGCCAACATGCCCGCTTTTTCACCGTACTACCCGATGCCGCCGGCACGGTATCGGAACGTCCGATTTCAGTACGTCTACTTTCGCGCCGACGTGGCGGCGGTGGACCGCGTGTTGCCGGCCTGTTTCGATCCTGCGGCTGACGGATTTTGCGCTGCGTTCGGCCTCTCTGCTCAGTGGACCGCAAATTACGGCACGTTTGAAGAGAGCGGGTTGATCGTCAAGTGCAGCTACAAGGGCCAGGTCGGATACTTCGCACCGGTGGTCTTCCTCAATTCACGCAGCAGCATTCCGGCCGGCCGCGAGATCTACGGCACGCCCAAGGTCTTTGCCAACCTGGATGTTGTCATGGACGAACGTGTGATGTACACCGACACACGGTTGGCCGGCGCCTCGGTGTTGAGCATTCGTTCCACGATGCACCGTGCCGCGACAATCGATGAAATGCCGACTTTGAAACCATCGTGGCGTTTGAAAGTCATTCCGCGGGCCGACGGCCGCGGCGCCCAACTGATGCAGATCATCGATGCCGGCCATACCACCACCGACGTGACCGTGCATGTTTGCCGAGCGGGAGACGGCGTGGTCGAATTCGGTCGCGTCCCGATTTATGATCTCTCCGACTTCATGCCGCGTGAGTCTCTCGGCGCACATTACATCGAAATGGACTACACGGAAGGATACGCGGAAATCGTGGAAGACTTGCTGCCGAACGAATAAATAAACCCAATTTTCTCGAAAAAATTCGGAATCCGATCGGTCGCCTCGCCGACTTTCCGAACAATATTTCAGGATGATTTCTAAAGGCCCCGGACATGATCTTGGACATCAATCAAGAACTCCGCCACTCGGTCATCGAGTCGCTGCCGGAGTTGGACGAAATCGGTGATGAGTCTCTCCGCAATCTGGTGATCGACGCCTAGGCGTACAGCCTCTCTCAAAGCTCGTTCAAGTCCATCGACGAGATACGAGCCTCCGGCAACCCAGACACGCCCGCCTTGAAGTGCGGGACTCAAACCGATCACATCCGCGGGGCCACCCAACTGGCGATGGCTATTGCCGACGTGATGGACAAGCAATTCCCCCCGTTGGAGATCAACCGAGGCCTGCTGGTGGCTTGCGCCCTGTGCCATGACGTGGGAAAACCGTATGAGTTTGACCCCGCCAACCAGCAGCGTTGGCAAAATCGTCCCAGCGAATCAGGCACACCCAATATGGGACTCACGTGTGCCTGACAATCGGCTTGCCCGAGGATGTCTGCCATGCCGCCGGCTGTCACTCGGGCGAAGGCGAATTGGTGCAAAGGTCGCTGCACGTGACAATCGTGCATCACGCCGACTATGACTTCTGGGCGACCGTGAGAACCGGCGGCCAGTTGCAGTAGCAGTCACCCCAACGCCTGCCAAAGAACGGCCCTGACCGTTGCCACATTCAAGTCGGTTGATCGACCCGCTCGATGATCGCCTGCCACGCCAGTAATGCGTCTCGCGTGGCACCAACGTCGTGAACGCGAATGATATCGGTTTGCTGCGCCGCCAAAGCAATGGCGACTCCAATCGTTCCGCTGAGGCGCTCGTCCACCTCGCGCTTGAGGAGCTTGCCGAGGAACCGTTTTCGGGAATGACCGATCAACACCGGCCGACCGAGACTCCGAAATCGCTCGATGTTCGAGAGAATTTCCAGATTGTGCTCGGCCGTCTTTCCAAAACCGATGCCGGGGTCCAGGACCACCCTCTCCGGATGAATTCCCGATTGCGCCAGTCTCTCCAACCGCCTCTCGAAGTATTCGCAGATCTCGGCCACCACGTCCGCATACCGCGGATTGTCTTGCATGGTTTGCGGCGTTCCCTGCCTGTGCATGCAGACGACACCCGCTGCGGCGTCTCGGCAGACAGCCGGCATATCGGCGTCAAAGGTCAGGCCGGAAATGTCGTTGACAATCACGGCCCCGGCCTGCAGGGCCTGTCGCGCGACTTCGGCCTTCGTGGTGTCGATGGAAACGGGCAGCGACGTCTCGTCCGTCAACCGCTCGACCACGGGAATGACCCGCCGCAGTTCTTCTGCGAGGGAAACAGGATCGGCAGCAGGACGAGTCGATTCGCCACCGACATCGAGAATGTCGGCGCCCTGAGCGGCCAATTGCAGCGCGTGACGGACGGCGGCATCGGTCTCGCAGAAAGCGCCCCCCTCCGAAAAGCTGTCGGGAGTGACGTTGACAATCCCCATCATCCACGGAAAACGACCGAACTGGTGTTCTCGCGAACAAAAGCACCACGTTGGCAGCGGGTCGGTTGCTGCTGTCGTCGACGTCATTTGCATTTTTGACTTCATCGGATCAAACCAAGAGATCAGGTCAAACCAAAGGTCAGTTATCCGGTTGTTTAATTAGATTCGCAGAGATAACGGAATACTTCAAGAATTGTATCGTGTTCATTAGATTGCCGGCCGAAGTGTCGGCGGGAAGATTTTGCGTACCGAGTTGTGAGCCGGCCCGCATGTTTGTAAATTGGGTGTCGAAATGCTGTCGGCTGAGTGGCTGGGTCAGAGCGAAAGCGATGGCCCAGGTCCGAGGAATCCGGGCCTTCCCGATGGTCAGATCCGGCCACCCGACGTCATCGGCTGAACGGGCACAAATCACCCATCCCAATTACCGTGGCGTTCTCTTATGAAGGCACGAGGATGAGTAAATATGTCACCGAGATGATCGGCACTTTCTTTCTCGTTCTCACAATCGGCTTGGCGGTGTTATCCGGTACAGCGCTGGCTCCGCTGGCCATTGGTGTCTCGCTAATGGCCATGATTTACATGGGGGGGCACATCTCTGGCGCGCACTACAATCCGGCAGTCTCGCTGGCCATCATGTTGAGGGGCAAGCTACCAATCAGCGAATTCGTTCCCTACGTGATTTCGCAGCTCGTTGGCTCTCTGACAGCGGCTGGCATGGTTTGGATTATTGTGGGAAAAACATTTGCCCCGGAACCGGCTTCGGCGGTGTTGTGGTTTCAGCCTCTTATTGTGGAGATTTTGTACACCTTTGCATTGGCTCTGGTCGTGCTCAACGTGGCGACCTCGCCAGCTACAGAAGGTAATCCCTACTACGGTTTGGCAATTGGCTTTACGATTGTCGCCGCTACCTTTGTCGGCGGGCCTGTTTCCGGCGGGGCTTTCAACCCGGCTGTCGGAACGGGGCCGACAATTATTCACGCACTCGTCGGGGAAGGCTCCTGGAAACATCTCTGGCTTTATTGGGTGGGACCATTTGCAGGTGGAGCCATCGCTGCCGGCGTGTACCGGGTTCAGCACAGCAACAGCGGAGAGTGAGTCAGGTGACTCGTAATACGCGCATATAAGGAGCATTAAATCATGTTCTTGCGATCTTTGGTGACTGTCGGGCTGATCGTCGCCGTCGCCGGTTGTTCCGGTGAGCGAACCGCTGAAACCGATGGTGACGCTGAGACGTCAGCGAATCAGACGGACGTGCCGCAGGAGAGTCCTTCAACAGACGAGTTCACAAAACCCCGTGTAGGCGATGCCGACGCAGCCACGACGACCGGAGATGCCGGATCGTCAGAAACGCCCGTGAATCGGGTCACGCTCGGCTCGCCGGAATTGACATCCGGTATTCAGGGAGAAGGCTCGCTCACACCCGAGCAGATTCAAACGTGGATCGACAATCCAGACAACCACGTGCCGCTTGAAGTCAAACTGCCACTGGGTCTTGCCGCCGGCGCGAACGCGATCACGATTCCGGATGACAACCCACTCACGCGCGCCAAAATCGAACTCGGCCGTCAGCTTTATTTCGATCGGCGCCTTTCGGCTGATCGTACCGTTAGTTGCGCGGACTGTCATCATCCCGATGAGGGGTTTGGCCGGCACACGCAATTTGGAGTTGGAATTAACGGGCAGATCGGCGGCCGCAATTCCCCCATCAGCTATAACCGAATCCTAAGCGGCGCACAGTTTTGGGATGGTCGAGCCGGCTCGTTGGAAGCACAGGCCGTGGGGCCGATTGCCAGCCCCATCGAAATGGGCAACACGCATGAGGCCGCAGTCGAGACGGTCAAGAGCATCGCAGGCTACCTGCTTCAATTCGAGCGGATTTTTGACGACGGCGTGACGATCGACAACATCGGCAAAGCCATCGCCTCTATGGAACGCGTGATCGTCACCGGCCCGTCGCCCTTCGACTACTACGAATCGTTTCAGCGATTCGCCACGCTGAGTGATGAGGAATTGACGGAGATCCGCGAGGACGATGCCGATATTTACGCGGAATACCAGATCTTGCAGACGGCGACGAAGGAGCATCCCCTGTCCGATAGCGCCATTCGCGGCCGCGAACTCTTTTTCGGCAAGAAAGTGAACTGCAGCGCGTGTCATGTGGGAGCGAATCTGACAGACGAGAAATACCACAACTTGGGCGTCGGTATGGACGTTGATCAACCAGACCTCGGTCGCTACGAAGTCACCAAGGATGAGAAGGATCGCGGCGCATTCAAAACACCAACCATTCGTAACGTCGCCCTGTCGGCACCGTACATGCACGATGGCGGCATGCAGACGCTGGAGCAAGTCGTCGAGCACTACAACAAGGGCGGCACGCCAAACGCCCACCTGAGTGAAAAGATTGTGAAACTCAACTTGAACGACCAGCAAAAGGCGGGTCTGGTCGAATTCATGGAAGCCTGCACGGGTGAGTTTCCTCGCATTGAAACAGAGCGGTTGCCACAATGACGTTTGATCTGCGGTCGCAGGCGCCAATTTCAATCAGATTTGGGCATCATCGACACGTCTGAGAGTTCTCGTCTCGGCTTCCTGTTGCGTCGCATCAGAGGTCTGCGGTTTGTGGATGACTCAACGCTATGAAAAAGTTCGCAGGAATCGTCTGGTGGGCCTCTGTTGCAGCCATTGTTTCCCCGCTCGGTTGCAGCCGGGACGATGCACCGGAACCGGTGATTACGCCGGCCGTTGTCGAGGTACCAAACAAGGCCGCAACCAAGCCGAAAGGCGAAACCTCGGAAAGTCACGAAACAACTGCGCTGCCTGTAAAATCCGCTACAGGTTATGGCGATGTGACGGGACAATTCGTGCTAGCAGGCGACGTTCCCACGCCCGAGTTGATCGTGGCCCAAGGGGATCCCACTGCCAAAGATTCTGCGGTCTGTGCTGCGCGAGCCATCCACAGCGAGAAGCTCGTCGTCGATGCAGACACTAAGGGCATCCGACACATCTTCGTTTATCTACGCAAAGCGTTGGAGATTCACCCGAATTTGGCATCGAGCGATCAAGCGATCGTGGTCTTCGATCAGAAAAGTTGCCGGTTCGAGCCACACACGTTGCTTGTTCGCACGGACCAATCGGTTGTCATCAAATCGGGCGATCCGATCAATCACAACACACACACAAATCCAGTGCTCGGTCAGTCAGCGAATTATCTCATGAAACCGAACGACCGCGAAGGTGTGGAACTGGCGAATCTCCGTGCCGAAAGCCGGCCCTTCAAGGTCAATTGCGACGTGCATCCTTGGATGACAGCCTGGTGGCTGGTGCTCGACCACCCCTACGCCGCGATCACCGACGAACAGGGACGCTTCTCGATCAACAAACTTCCTGCCGGCGAACACGAATTCCGTGTTTGGCACGAAGGTCGCTACATTGACCGGAAGTTCATGATCACAGTCAAAGCGGACCAAACCACCGCTCTCGATCCGATTGAGCTACCACTGGTGCTACTTCGTCCATAAGACCTACGCGGCATTGGGGACTGTGCTCCGAAGCCATGGCCGCTTCACAGCAGTTGAGTCGAGGGTCGAGAGCCGGAAATCGTCTGGCTCTGGCCCCTTGTCTCTCGGCTCTCGACAGAATTCATCAGGGATCTGCCATGCTCCTGGGTCTTGTTTCGAACTGTTGGAGGACACAACTGGCGGAGGGCATTCCGCTGGATGATTTGATCACCGAGGCATCGCAGCAGGGGTTGCGGGCGGTCGAACTGCGGCAAACCTGTCTGGGCGGTTACGAACAAGGTGACAAGCCTCTGCCGGACGCCGGCGCATTGGCGGCGTTGCCCGAGCAGTTTCCGGCGATGCGGTTCAACGTTGCGGTGAACGTGCCGTTTCTCGATCCGCAATTTTCCGCTGCCGACCCGGTTTTCACAGCCGGCAGATGGGCTGCGCAGGCTGTGTCGGGTGAATCTCCGCCGCATCTACGTTTGGTCGATTCGACTACCATCGGCGAACAGGTGCATGCCACTGCCGCCGCCACGGTCGTCTATCAGCTCACTCGTTCGTTAATCGAACTCGACGGCATGCTGTCGATCGAGAATTCACGACAACCGTGGATGGCATTTCGGGCGGTTTTCGATTCGGCCCGAAAACAGTTGGGCGGCGATAGCGATCGTCTGCGGATCTGTTTTGACCCCTGCAATCTGCTGTTCTCCGCAGACGACGTCGATCCGACGGCGATCACCCGCTCGCTTCAGGCCGACGAATTGTCGATGGTGCATTTCAAACAGCGGCGAGAGGGCAGTCCGCTGCCCGTGGTCTCGGAGGGCGAGATTGATTGGGCCGCTCAGGGGCGGGCACTCCGGCAGATCCACTACGGGGGACCGGGACTCTTCGAGATCGAATCGGACGAGCAGATCTGGAGCCATCTCGCCGACAGCCGCCGATATCTGCACCTTCTGGGACTTGAAACTGGTGGCGCGTCCGCGGATGCTGAGTGATTGGCATCCGGAAATTCCGGATGACGCCCTACGCTGAAATTCGCTTGCAGCTTAGCCGCACCCTTCGGTACTCACCTGGAGTTCGAGAGATGATCAAAAACGTTTTTACAGCGACGGTGCTGTTGCTGTTTCCGGCGTCGGCATTAACTCCGTCAACCGCTGCCGACTTCAACACTCGGATCAACGAGGCGCTCTCCCAAACGGAGAAATGGCCCGGCTTGATTCGCTCCGATCTCGGCGTCACCCGCCGGGGAACGAAAATTCCCTGCCTGATCACCGCCGACGATCTCGATTACAACACCAAGAAAACGCGCATCTTGATTGTCGGTCTCGAAACGCTGCCCGCCCCGGTTGAAACGACGTTGAACGCGCTGCAGTGGTTCTACACAACCGACGAGGCCAAACCGTACCGCGAGACGTTCGCCCTCTCGGCCGTTCCGATCGCCAATCCCGACGGTTGGGCGTCCCGAATTGTTGCCGGCAACCTTTCCGGCGGTGACCCGGCACGGAGTTATCCACCAAAGGGAACAGCCTACAACAGCCCGACCGATCCCGAGGCAGCGTATCTGTGGCGCTGGATCGGCATGCATGCGCCGGACCTGGTGATTTCGCTGGGCAGCGGATCGACGCCGATGATGTTCGTACCCGAAAAAGGTGGACCCCAATTGCAACCGCTCCGCCGGCTGGGGGTCAAGCTGCCCGAGTCGTCCGGACTCGTCTCACAACTGGTCAAACAGAAGCCGGCCAACGTCGGCACGGTCCCTGCCATCCGCATTGATACGTCTCGAAGAGGGCTGCCACATTGGCTAAGGCTGATCATGGACTCTGGTTTCAGCGGCCCCTCAGCAGCCCGGCAGGAGCTGCAGCGACGACTGGCCCGCACGCCGATCGAAGTCGCCAGTCAATTGAGTCAGCGTTACGGACACGACCTCAGCACGGTGGCCTACATTCCGGCGCTGGCACTAATCGGCCGCATCCGGCTGGGTGCACTCACCGACGATCCGAGCCATCTGGCCAACGTTGAAAAAATCGTCGCGCCGTATTTCAACGGCGATCAGCCGACGTTCGGCAAACGTGTCGGCGGCAGCAGTCTGTCGGGGCATCTGGTGTTCGGTGAGCTAGCCCGATTCACCGAAAAAAAACGCTACGTCGAACTGGCGAAAGCGGCAGCCGACCTCGGTTTCGACGAGAACGGCCATCCGAAACAGTCGATGCCGTTTCACAACGAAATGAGCGATGCCGTCTTCATGGGGACGCCGATTCTGGTGCAGGTCGGCCGGCTGACGGGCCAACCGAAATACTACGACATGGCACTTAAGCATATGCGGTTCATGCTCAAGCTGAACCTGCGGAAGGACGGCCTGCATCGGCACTCGCCGCTGGATGAAACCGCTTGGGGTCGCGGCAACGGATTCCCCGCGTTGGGGCTGACGTTGTCGCTAAGCGATTTGCCGCAAGACCATGCCGGACGCGGCGAGATGCTTCGCGAATTTCGTGGTCATCTGGCTGCACTGGTGAAGCATCAGGACCCGACCGGAATGTGGCATCAAGTCGTTGACCATACCGGTAGTTACCGCGAACTGAGCTGCACCTGTATGATCACCTTCGCCATGATCCGCGGCGTCCGCTGCGGCTGGCTCGACGAAAAGACTTACCGACCGATTCTTGAAAAGTCGTTCCAGGCCGTTCTGGCGCGGATTGCCGCCGACGGCACACTGGTCGATGTCTGCACCGGTACCGGCAAACAGCAGGACCTGCGGGCCTATCTCGACCGC
The DNA here is from genome assembly GCA_963582395.1 of Planctomycetota bacterium. Classification (GTDB taxonomy): domain Bacteria; phylum Planctomycetota; class Planctomycetia; order Planctomycetales; family Planctomycetaceae; genus CAUZTK01. The sequence goes on from CAUZTK010000008.1 coordinate 27,253, forward strand.
ACAGCCATTCTCGGCCCCGATCCGCGCGGCGGCGCCATGTCACTGCTGATGACGGCGGAAATGGCGGCCGCGAGTGGTGAGTGACGGATAGTGACCTGGCGCAGCGAAGCCGCAACCAAATGAAAAGAGACCCGAAAGAAAATCTAAACCACGGATAGCACTGATGGGCACAGACTTCTCGAACGCCGAGACTTGATCCGTGTCAATCCGTGGTTCCTTTCTTTCGTATTCCAACACCTGGTTCTCAAGTCGGAGCTTGGGAACCAGGTGTTGATCGACAATTCATCACTCACAACTCTCACCATGCGAATCGTCCACGCCGATATTCATCTGATCGATCTACGGACGCGACTGCCGTTTCAGTACGGCATCGCCACAATGACCCACGCGCCACATGTCTTTGTTCGTACGCTGGTCGAATTGGAGGGACGAACCGTCTGCGGGATTGCCGCCGACGTCCTACCACCCAAGTGGTTCACCAAGGTGCCGGAAAAGCCGCTCGACGAAGAAGTGGACGAAATGCTATCGGTCATCGAGCATGCCGCCCAATCTTCGATCGGGCTGCATGGCCAAACAACGTTCGATCTCTGGCGGCAGCTATTCGACTTGCAGGACCGATGGGGCAGCTCGCAAAAGCTGCCGTCGCTACTGACCCAATTCGGAACCTCGCTCATCGAGCGGGCGCTGATCGAGGCGGCTTGCAAACTCGTGGAGTTACCGTTTGCCGATGCGGTCCGGAAAAATCGGCTCGGCATTCAGCTCGGAGAATTGGTTCCCGGTCTCGCCGGCGCGGAACCGGGTGATTTGCTGCCGGAAAAACCGCGTACCCCGGTTATAGCCCGGCACACAATCGGCATGGCCGACCCGTTGACTTCAACCGACATTGCGGCTGACGAGCGCCTCGGTGACGGCCTCCCACAAGCGCTAAGTGAATGCATCGGGTGCTACCGGTTGCGGCACTTTAAGGTGAAAGTCAGCGGGGACCTAAAATACGACCTGCCGCGGGTCCGGCGAATCGCGGCGCTGATCGCCGAACATGGCCCGCCCGATTTTGCATTCACCATGGATGGCAACGAACAGTTCCGCACGCTCGAATCGTTCCGTGAATTCTGGCAGTCCATTTCCCGTGCCGGGGGTTTGTCGGAATTCTTCGGTCGGCTCCTGTTCGTAGAACAGCCGTTTCACCGCGACGTGGCCCTAGATCCGGACATTCTCAACGGGCTCCGAAAGTGGATAGCCCGCCCGCTGATGATTATTGATGAGTCGGATGCGGAGCCCGGTAGTCTGCACCGGGCGCTGGATTTGGGATACCACGGAACCAGCCACAAGAACTGCAAAGGGATCTTCAAAAGCATCGCGAATGCCTGCCTGCTCCAGCAACGGCGACGCGACGACCCGCAGGCCACCCTGATTATGAGCGGTGAGGATTTGGTGAACATCGGACCGGTTGCGCTGCTGCAGGATTTGGCGGCAGCGGCCGCTTTGGGTGTCGAAAGCATCGAACGCAACGGACACCATTACCTTGCCGGCCTGTCCGCCTTCCCGCCGGCGGTGCAGCGGCAAACGCTACAAGCACACGCCGATCTTTATCGCAAGACAGAGGCCGGCTGGCCGACACTCAACATCCAAAACGGCAAGCTCGATCTTCGTTCCGTCAACGCCGCCCCGTTCGGGGTCGGCTTCGAGCTCGACGTCGAAGCGTTCTTGCCGGTGGCCCAATGGCGACGACAACAAGCAGGCGAGACAACACAACCATGAGCACAACCCTCCGCACAACCGTGGTCGGTAGCTATCCGGTGCCCCAGTGGCTGGGGGTGATGTCCAGCTCGGCGAACCTGCGGGATGCGGTCATGGTGGTCATGAAGACTCAGGAGCTAGCCGGCATCGACGTCATCTCCGACGGCGAGTTATCGCGGTTCGACGTCAATCATCCCGAAACCAACGGCATGATTGACTCTTTTGTGCGACCGCTGGCAGGCATTAGTACAGCACTCACACGCTGCGAACTGGACGCGTTCCGACAGCAAACGAGGTTCACGTTCCGGACAAAACCGGTAGGCGTTGTTCGGGATGACATCGGCGAAGGCGAGCTGGATCTGCCGGCTGATTACAACCGAGTCAAAAGCCTGACATCGGCGCCGTTGAAGTTCGCCGTCACCAGCCCGTACATGCTGGCCCGAACACTCCTCGACATGTACTACGGAGATCTTCAGAGGCTCGTCTTGGCGATAGCTGACGTTTTGCAGCGGCAGGTTGCCGAGATCGACGCGCCGGTCGTGCAAATTGACGAAGCAAACCTGCCCGGAAGGCCCGGCGACGCCCCGCTCGCCGCCGAGGCGATCAACCGCGTCTTGAGCGGGGCGAAGGGCGAAAAGGGAGTGCATCTCTGTTTCGGCAATTACGGCGGCCAAACAATCCAGAAAGGATTCTTCCGCGATCTGCTGCCTTTCTTCAACTCACTGGAGTGCGATCATCTGGTGCTGGAATTTGCTCGCCGGGGCTACGACGAACTCGCAGTCTTCAACGATTTGAAACCGTCGATTGCGCTGGGGGTGGGCGTGATCGACATCAAAGACAACCAGGTCGAGTCACCGGACGAAATTGCCCGGCGGATCGAAACGGCGGTCAAAGTTCTAGGACCCGGCCGCGTCCAGTGGGTGCATCCCGACTGCGGGTTCTGGATGCT